>JBPOHH010000450.1:0-5686 GCA_052035765.1 Bacteroidota bacterium | reverse complement strand
CAAAATTAACGAAGCACACATGGAAGACTTACGAATCACGGGCTTGACATTGTTTAATGTCGGTGTCTTTGAACATTTAGAATTGTCTTTTGAGAAATTACCACTCAAAGACAAAGCGGAGATTCATATTTTTACGGGTGAAAATGGAACCGGTAAATCGACGTTACTCGAAGCACTTACCTCATTTGATAGGTTTTTTAATCCATATTTACGAAATGAAAAACATACATTTTTGAATGAGGATACTCTGGTGCAAAAAGCTCGTAAGCTCTTTGGAGAAGACGAGAAAAAACCTAATGTGACAATATCTTTCCCAAACAGAGAAATAAGATCCTATCTGAATCATCACGGTAATTATTATACGAATATGGATTATTTCAGACCTTATTACGAAGACGTTGACAATTTCAATAAGTACCATACCTACAATTTTTTTGCATACAATGGTCACCGACAAATCAGCGACTCCAAGGTAGAGGCATTCAGGAAAATAGAGTTTAATCCGATTGCCGAAGCGCTGATGTTCAACAAAACAAATGTCAATGAGAATTTATTCCAATGGATCGCCAATAATAAAACTCGTGCTGCACTTTCCTTTCAAAAAGGCAATTTCAAAGATTCTGAAAATTATCTGCGTACGATGAAGAAAGTCGAAACGGCAATTGGGGAAATAATTGATAGGAAGGTAGAATTCATTGTCGATGAACACTCACTCAATGTCATGGTGAATTTGGATGACAAGCCAATCCATTTTAGTACACTCGCCGATGGATATAAGTCGGTCATTAGCTGGCTGACCGACCTGATGTTTCGCTTGGATTATATGCCGGAAGAAGGGCGCGAGAATTTCACGCTGTTTTTAGATGAAATTGATGTTCACTTGCATCCTGCCGCTCAGCGAAGAATATTACCCGTCATTCAAAAATTATTTCCGAAAGCACAAATTTTTCTTACCACGCACTCGCCGTTTGTCATAGGTTCGGTCGATGATGCGTGGATATATAAATTCAAGCTAGACGAGAACAGGAATTCAGTGCTCGACGGTCCGCCCGTACGTTCCGAAGATGGTAATAGCTACCGGTATATCGTTGAATCAATTTTTGGCATCAAAAAACAGTTCGGCGAAGAGGTCGAGACAAAGTTGGACAATTTTAATACCATGCGCACAGAAGTGCTGAAAAATCCATCCGATACGCAGCTTCTCAAAAAACTCGTGAAATCCTCGCGTGAGCTGGCATCGCAAAGTATAGAACTCCAATCAATAATAGGGAATGAATTAAAACAATTATCAAGAATTCTAAAAACTGAAATCACCATGTAATATGAGAAAATTTTTCAGAGGGGCACCACCTGACTTCCTCCATAAACACTGGCAAACATGGGGCGAGCGCTACGCAACAAACAGAGCGAACAACCCGGGGTTTGTCTTCCAGTGGCCTCAAATTAAACGAAAGAAAATAAGCACATTACTTCTGCCGCTATTAGCAAAATTGACAGATGGTCACTGCTCGTATTGCGATAATTTCCCGCTACGGAGTCGAGAGAGTTCCATCGATCACTTCCGCCCCAAATCCAAACCTGAATATTATCAAGAAGTGTGTCGCTGGGAAAATCTCTACATGTGCTGTCCGAATTGCCAACAACATAAATTAGAACAGTATAACGAGTTCCTTCTCAGACCCGATGACGAACATTATTCGTTTGATGAATATTTTATATACTCATTCACTACCAATGAGATACTCCCCAATCCGGCAGCGAGCGAGCTGAGTCAGCAAAAGGCCAGAACGACGATTGATGTTTTTGGACTTAATGATCAAGGGCACCCAACAGCAAGAAGGCATAATTTAGAGAGATATCAAGCAAAGGCAGGTGAAGGTAACTTGATAGAAACAAGTGACTTTCCGTATCGCTATACATTGCTTGAATAAGAATGTGCATCAGACTGTAGGTTGGAAGATGATGTTTTGCATCTATCTTATTACTATCGTAAGTTGCAGTATATCTATGTACTTTAATCCAATACCTATGAAAATGCTCTTACTGACGATTGCCTTGCTGCCTGTTCTCGGTAGTTGAGCACCGCGTGCGTACCGAGCTTGCAAAGACGGAAAATGACGTATTAGAACAGTTAAGCGGCGGCATGCGATCTGACAGACCGACAACTGAACGAATGCTTAAAACCTTTATGTACATCACGTTAACTATTATACAGTCAGATGATACCGTCATTCGACATCTGACGCCGTTGTATCCAACACAACACCGTATTCTCCAACTATTAGGGCTACCACCGGACACATATCAAAAATTTGAAAATGTAAATCTCAAAAACTCATCATAAAATCAGTGAACGAACAGTATGTGCTTTTAAAAAAATAAGCAAATTCAATTATAAACTTTATATCTTGTAATTTATGAAGACCTATCTCAATGGACTCGTACGTAAAATAATATTAGGTATTAACAGAATTCAACTATTTATCTTGCTTCAGTGTTTTATGGTTGCAAGATTAACCAGTGATTCAATCAGCTATATAATTATATTCTCAATTTATGTATGGCTTCTTTACTCTTTATTCATAATCTATCAAATTGCATTACTAGCATCGTCAAAACATGTATCATCCAAAAGTAGTTATCCTTTTTTTAATTTTATTTATTTCACATTATATAGTATCATTTTAACATATTTAGAGGTTGATCGACCAGTGTACCCGTTAAAAGGATTGGTTTTATTTATAGGTGGTGCATATTACCTGTATTCTCTTATTAGAAGTTTAGGTGATATCGGAAAATGTGTGCTCTCAATAGAGAAGCGCCGACCAGTAAAGTTAGAAGAATACATTGGAATATCTATTCTATCGTTACTGTATTTTTTGGGTGTACCGATACTACACACACGTATTCAACATGCTTTAAATGAAAAAAAGCTTACACAATAACCGGGTGATTGATCTTACCCCGTTTCAGTTGACAGTACTAAGAGAGTGTTTTTACTGTTTGTAATAATTAGGACTTACGCAAAGCTAAATTTGGTATGTTTCAAAGCCATAGTGATAGCATCGTCAAAAATTGAATATTTGATTTGATATGCCGTAGTATTCCCCGTCCGAGCAGTTCTTTGAACTGCCGGTAAATACGTACCGATGAAACGTACTGAGCATCTATAGTGAGTGTAATCACTACCAAACAAACATTCGACCTCTCTGAGGTCGTCAATTCTATTGGCTGCACCTTGCTACAAACATTCGACCTCTCTGAGGTCGTTGTATTTGCAGTCCGGTCGGTTGTTTCAACCAACCGTCAACCCATACCGCTGAAACGCCCTGCACGTCCGTACATTGAGAAGAAATTCCCTCTGCAATGAAATAAAGAATACAATAATAAGTGGCGCAGTATGGAGTATGGCCAGCACTTCCGGCAGGTATGTATTCCGTCCGTCGCACAAGCCGAGGAGACGGGGAAGTACTTGGTGGTGTGCGGTTTGTGATTGTGCGGTAGTAGAAAAGAGTTGAATACATAACGCCCTGATAATAACCCATTGTCAGGGCGTTCCTCGAATGGCTTGAGCGGACATACTTCTCCACAAAAAAAAAATCCTCCGTTCAACTACGAGTGTAGTTGATACACCGTGAGGAAACGAAGGATTGTAAATGTTGTATGCTGCGTTATACGTTTTTTTCGGCCTTGATTTTTTGGATAAATTGCTCCATAAAGACGATGGAATCAGGTAAATTCAAGCTCATTTGTACACCACCGTTCACTTCCAAATCCACAAATATCTCATTTGCGTGATAGTTGTACTGCAAGTTGATGTCGTGGATATCACTAAATGGAACCGTGTGCCGACCAAAATGGAAAATAGTCATGTCGTATCTCCTCAAATTGTGAGTAAAATTTTGTTGGAATCAGCGCCTGCAAGACCCCTCTTCACGGACGCTCTATCTACAGGCAAAAATAAACAAAACTTTTTCAACAGTATAGGGGAAAAGTCATCTTTTTTTAAAATAATTTTCCTATAGAGACAGGTGGCAAATTCTGTTCGGAATTCGATAAAATAAAAAACCTGACAGGTCTGTAAAAACATGTCAGGTTTCGAAGATAAAAGCACTTCCGGCCGGTCGCTTGCACGTATGTACTTACCGACCTTTGTACTCTTCAATTTTGATACGATTACCACGGATCATCGCTTTTTTCATGCCGTTAATCACGCGGGTTGCGCTTGAGATAGCTACTTCGACAAAGGTCAGATTGCTCTGTACATCGATATTGCCGACTAAGTTTCCTGCCACACCTGTTTCGCCGGCAATCGCGCCGAGAATGTCTTTTGGGCGTACATTATGACGATTACCTACATTGATCACCAGCTTCACCATATTGGCTTCCGTGTGCTTACGCGCGGGAGCTGACTCTTCAATACGCTCTTCTTCACGGTCAGGACTGATTTCAATCTTGAGAAATGCCGCAGCAATTTCAATCGGAGAGAATTCACCCGAATCCATCAAACGCTCGATATGCGCCATGTACGGTTCGAGGCCGCCTTCTTCAATCATCGCCGAAATACCGCTCATTACCATCGCTGCCTTGCTCTGCTCGATATCGGCAAATGTCGGTATCGTGCCACGCTTGATTTTGATCTTCGCATAGCGCTGAATATCCTGTAATTTGTAGAAATCCTTGCCGGATACGAAGGAAAATGCACGGCCCGAACGCCCCGCTCTGCCGGTACGGCCGATACGGTGAACGTAGGATTCTTCATCCTGCGGAACGTCGTAATTAAACACTGCTTCGACGTCATCGACATCAATTCCACGGGCTGCCACATCGGTTGCAACGAGCAATTCAATCGTGCCTTTGCGGAATTTACCCATCACGAGGTCACGCTGATTCTGTCGTAAATCGCCATGAAGGCCTTCCGCAGAATAGCCGCGCGCCTGCAAATGTCCAACCACTTCATCCACACGGCGTTTCGTATTACAAAAGACCAATCCAAGCTTGATGCCGTGGAGGTCAATTAACCGTGACAGCGTTTCGAGCTTTTGCCCGTCGCGTACGTCGAAATATTCCTGCTCAATGAGTGGCACAGTCAGCGTTTCGTGCTTAATCGACACATGCTCGGGTTCGTTTTGATACTTCCGCGTAAGGTCTAAAATCGACTTCGGCATGGTCGCCGAGAAAAACACGGTCTGACGTACTTTCGGTGTTTCTTTTAAGATAAATTCCAGATCATCCCGGAATCCCATGTCGAGCATTTCGTCGGCTTCATCGAGAATTACCATTTTCACGGACGAGAAATTAATCGTGCCGCGCTTGATGTGATCGACGACGCGACCCGGAGTACCGATTACGACCTGCGCGCCCGCTTGCAAACCGCGGATCTGCCGCTCGATCTGCTGCCCGCCATAGACAGGAAGTATTTGAATTTTTTTGTATTTGGCGAGTTCGATTAATTCCTCTGCCACTTGTATTGCGAGTTCGCGCGTCGGGCATAATACGAGCACCTGCGTCTTGCGTTCGGCGGTTAAGAGTTCGAGCGCGGGAATACCAAACGCGGCTGTTTTGCCGGTCCCTGTCTGCGCTTGTCCAATTACATCACCACCGGCCAAGAGCACCGGAATTGCTGCCGACTGTATCGGCGTTGCTTCCTCAAAGCCCATATCATGCACGGCTTTAAGCACTTCTT
>JBPOHH010000291.1:0-5090 GCA_052035765.1 Bacteroidota bacterium | reverse complement strand
GCACTTTGTAGGTCGTTGTCGCGCTTGGGCTTGCGATGGGATTTTCAATAGTCGTATTACTGAGTCCCGCGGCAGGTGACCATTCATATTGCGCGCCGCCGCTTGCAAGTAATTGCACGGAAATTCCGGAACAGATGGCGGTATCATTGGATACTTTTGCTACGATATTCCCGACGGAAATACGCACGGTATCCCGCGAGAAGCAGCCGCTTTGTCCGGTTACGGTGAGGATATAGTCGGTATTTGTTTTGGGCGAGGCATTGGGATTGGACGATGTCGGGTCATCGAGGTCGGTCGTCGGGAGCCACGAGTAGGTCACACCTGCTTCGGAGGGCATGCCGATAGGTGCGGATGAACCCGGACAGATTGTTTTATCGTTACCTGCATTTGCTTTTGCTCCGGCGAATACCTGTACGGTTACAGTGCCGGTGTCGATGCATTTTCCGCTCGAGACAATTACTTTGTAATTTGTTGTCGTCGTGGGGGATGCGATAGGATTAGGAATGGTCGGATCACTGAGTCCTGTGGCGGGTTCCCACCGATATTCACTTCCACCGGATGCCGAAAGCTGCGTTTTTGCGCCATTGCAGATGGAGACGGTGGCTGGTTGTACGGTAGCTTTGATGGTTCCGATGCTGACCATAACGGTATCGTAGGCGGTGCATCCGTTTCGGGTTGATGCGAGAATATAGCGGGTGGTCGCATCAGGTGATGCGATAGGATTAGCGATAAACGGGTCATTGAGTCCGGTGGTGGGTTCCCAGGAGTAGGTATCACCTGTGACAGCCGCGGCGCCTATCTGCGCGCTTGCACCGAGGCATATTGTTTTGTCTTGCCCGGCGGTAGCGATTGGTTGGATGACATCGACGGTGACAAAGGCGGAGTCGGTGCAGTAGGATTTGGTAACAAGAACTTTATATCTGGTTGTAATTTTTGGTGATGCTGTCGGTGTGGCTGAGGTAGAGTCACTTAGGCCGGTCGCAGGTGACCAGATATACGAATCCCCTCCGCTAGCTGATAGCTTGGTGCTGGCGCCAAGGCAGATTGGAGATACCGAAGATACCTTTGCGACAACGGTTGAAACGGGGATTACAATTGTATCATAGGAAATACAACCGGCGTCGCTTTCTACGGTTAGAATGTAGGTCCTTGTCTGTGTCGGAAAGCAAATCGGATTAGAAATCGTGGGATTTGATAGTTCTGTAGCGGGTTCCCATTTATACGACTTAGCGCCGGTACTTGCTGCAAGCTGCACCGTTGACCCCAGGCAAACAGGAATGACAGGTGATATATCTGCCACAATTTTATCAACGCTAACGACGACCGTATCATAACTGTTGCAGCCGAAGGACGTAGTCATTTTAAGGATGTATTGTCTGGTCGTACTTGGGGTACAGACAGGATTAGAAATAGTAGGATTGTCGAGTTCGGTCGCCGGTATCCACTGATACGTATTCCCGGATGTCGGTGTCACACCTATTTGGGTTGAATTTCCGGGGCACACCAGTTTATCACTTCCGGCATCTGCCTTAGTAGTGCCGCGTATTGTTTTATTTTCGGGTATGATCACATTATAATAATTTGCTCCATCAGTACCCGGACCGGCACCAAAGGTAGTATTATTTACTGTAACAAGACCGGCTGGCCCACCGGTAGTAACTGTTGTATAACCCGTTGGGAGAGAAGATGATGAAAAATACACACCACCACCACCGCCGCCACCGCCCGGCGCAATTCCGCCACTGGCATAGACATTATTGCCTCCTCTGCCTCCTTTGCTACTGATAGTACAATTTCCGCTGAAAGTAGTAGCTGCTAAAACCACCGTACCACCGCCTCCACCACCTCCACCGCCATCAAGCCGTGCATCGCCTCCCTGCGACCCGCTAGATACAATTGTTTGGTTCACGGATACCATTGTATTGGCGACCAAAAGTACAATTCCCCCACCAATACCTCCGGAGCTATTTTCATTTTCGTTAGTATGACCTGCGCCGCCGCCGCCGCCGAGGAAAATCTGATTGTTTTGGTTAATGAGTTTGTGTCCGCCTACCCCTTGAGAAAGTTGATAATTACCTGTATAGATAGGCTGCCACCCATATCCGCCATTGCCACCATCGCCAATATTTGCACCGCCGCCGCCGCCTGCATTATGATTATTGCCACCACCGCCGCCATTCGCAGGAGCGCCCTTGCCATTCGTTAATGGCGCTACTCCGTAAGCAGCAACGCCTTCGCCCTTGGGAGCATAATATCCGGGAGAGGTATTGACACCGACATAGTCTGTCACATGAAATGAGGGAACTGTAGCCGCATTCTGAGCAATTGCCCCTCGGAAACCTAATTGTGATGCTACTACCGGAGCGTTGAGAGTCATGGTGCCTGTTGCAGCGAGAGCGACGACTCCCCCTGTCGAACCATTCCATGGCGAACCGGTGAGCGCGCCTGATACATCCACATCTTGATATTCCGGGACTTTCACAAGTTGAACCTTACCTGCTATTGTATACGAACGTACCAGAGTATCCTGCAAGAAAATGGTCGTGCCATTTACACTTGTAACTCTTGAAAATTCATAATTACCGGCGTTGTTATATGCAGAAAGTATTCCGTACTGCGCCGTATTCGTTTGGTCAATTGAAGCGCCCTGCATTTGAATAATAAGCACCTTATCCCCTGTGAAAAAACCGGTGCTATTCTCCACATTCACACTCGGAGTACACACATTATTATCAATAGAAACAATAGGCGAATAGATATTCACAATCCCGGACACCTGTGTTGCTATCTTTTTGATTTTATTTTTGTTAGGATGATATTCACCTGCTTGCAAACTTAAGGTGAGACAGCAGATGCTCAGTAGAATAGAACCAAGCCGGAGGTAGCAAGAGAGTGTTTTCATGTGAGGAATTCGAATTATGAATAAAATTTCCCGTGAAGAAACGAAGCACAAGTTTGTGTTTTCGGATGCAAGTGTCTGCAATTTAACATAATAATACGAAACATCATAACGTGATTATCATTTGAATTTTGCTCGAAGAATACCACGCTGATTTGTATGATTTTTATGATTTACGCTGATAAATCCTCTCCCATCCTAAAAATCAGCATCATCTACGAGCCATCACCCCCAAAAAAGTACCCCAAAAACGAAAATATCCCCGAGAATCAATTTCACACCCGTATTTTTGCAGGAAAATATTCCTATTGATGACGTAACACTTCCATGGCCAAACAAGCTCCTCCCGAACCCGCCGAAGAAACCAATAAAAGCTGGAAAATCGGCGTTCTGCTCGTGATTTTCCTCCTCGCTTTTTCGGGAATCCTCGTGCGGCTCTTCATTATTCAAATCGTGAAAGCCGGCGAATACCGCGCACTTGCACGCAAGCAGTATGAGTCGCGCATTGAATTAAAGCCCGAACGTGGAAGAATTTACGATCGTAATGGCCATATAATCGCCTCCACAATTAAAAGCGTGTCCTTCGCCGTCGATCCTCGATTAGTCGAGCATCCACGCACGATTGCCCTTGCCCTCGAATCGCTTACCGGTGACTCGGCCGCCGTGTGGGAACAAAAAATCCGCACCTCGCAAAAGTCCTTTCTCTGGCTCGCCCGCGGGAATATTGATCGCCTCTCATTGCTCGATACCCTTCAGGATAAAGGGCTTATTAAAGTCACCGAACCCCGCAGAAATTACCTCTTTGGCAATGCCGCATCGCAAATTGTCGGCTGCACAAGTGTCGATAATCAAGGGCTCAGCGGCGTCGAACTCGCCCTCGACTCTCTCCTCCGCGGCGAAGGCGGATTTATGATCATGCAGCGCGATGGCCGCGGTAACTTACGCCCTTCCGTCGATTTACCGACGAATCCTGCATCCAACGGACATTCCGTACAGCTCACGCTTGATATTGAATTACAACGAATTGCAGAGTACGAACTCCAGCGCGGCATCGCCGATGCGCAAGCAACATCAGGCACGATTATCGCGCTCGACCCCGCGACCGGCGAAGTGCTCGCTGTGGCATCCTCGCCGAGCTTCAACCCCAATCGCCCCGCAACAGCATCGCAGGAATCGATGAGAATTCGGGCAATTACCGATATGTACGAGCCGGGCTCGACCTTCAAGCTCATTACCGCAGCATCCGCGATTGAAGAAAAAACTATCCGCGGCACCGATACCGTGGACGCGCACCACGGCGTGTGGAAGCTCTCCGACGGGTATGAAATCAAAGACTCCCACCCGCTCGGACGCATCACCTTCGCTGAAGCTATCGAACAGTCCAGCAATGTCGTCTTTGCGCTCCAATCACAGAAAATTGCCGATGATAAATTCTATAAATACGCCCGCGACTTTGGGTTCGGTATCACCCTCGGCATCGACGTTCCGGGCGAAGTTTCGGGCCGAATGAAAAAGCCCCGGGAGTTCGACGGCGCCACTAAATACTTTATGGCGTACGGCTATGAGCTCGCCGCCACCGCCCTCCAAATCGTCAACGCCTACTCGGCAGTCGCCAACGGCGGCGTGATGATGAAGCCGTATTTAATCAAGAAAATTCTCGATGAAAATGGCAATGAAATCGAGTCGTATTCACCGCAAAAAATCCGCCGGGTGATCTCACCCGAAACCGCGAAAGAGCTCACCGAACTCTTCTGCGGCGTGGTCGAACGCGGCACCGGCGTCGAAGCACGCGTGCAAGGAATGCGCATCGCCGGCAAAACCGGCACCGCTCAGCAGCTCGTCGATGGCACGTATTCCAAAAAAGCATACACGGCATCGTTTGTGGGGTTCTTCCCGGCAGACAAACCCAAAATCGCGATGATGATTATGCTCGACAAACCCCAGACCGACATCTACGGCGGTAAGACCGCAGCCCCGATTTTTAGGAGAATTGCGCAGCGCTGGATATCAGCCACACACATTGAAGGCATTAAAGATGAAGTGCTTACCGAACAATCCGACTCCGTCACCGTTCCCGACGTGCGCGGTATCAGCGTCGAAAATGCGGAAGTCGTTCTCCACCAACTCGGGCTGCGCCTCAAGAACCGCGGACAAGGAATCATCGCGCAGCAGTCGCCGTTGCCGACGATTC
>JBPOHH010000659.1:0-2822 GCA_052035765.1 Bacteroidota bacterium | reverse complement strand
TACCAAGCACAGACGGCAGATATATCGGGGGAATACCTTTGTTGCTGCTTGTCAAAATCAGCACGCCGCTATCATGCACTCTGATTTGACTATTATCGGGGAATGTAAATTCTTTCTCAGCCGTTTGGGTCGCTTGGATTACTTTCTGCAGTGCGTTTGTTGTGTCCAATTTTATATGATATCCGGAATTGATGAGCAATTCATGGATATTAAATACCAAGTTATTGGATTCATTGATAAATACGGAAGTGATGTTTTTAAATATACCTTGTGTGAGGGTATATTGACCCGTAATACTTTGTAACTCAGTAAAGCGTTTCCTGAAAATATCACCGTTCATGATTTCAATTTCTACATTGCTTACATAAGGATGTATCTCTTCAATATCACCTGAAGTATTAATAGACCACAAACCTTTGTAGTTATGATGATAAAACTTCTCGTTCCGGAAAATAAAACTATGATAAGTCGATGATTTCCATTGATTAAAATAAACTTGTTTCGAATCGCCTGAGTACAAATCCAGGAGTATAATCTGTTTATTCTGAGGCATAAATAACAAAAGAATACGCGCTCCATTCTGCAGAACACCGATCTCAAATTCACCACTCGATGTCGGTAGATTCTCCTTGATTACTTCCCATCCTTTTTCATTGACTTTGTAGCTCGGATCGAAAAATCGCAACAGCATTTTATCTTTGGTTATCTGAAAAATATCGCCGTTGGGAGTGGAGAGGATTTTCTTGGAATGCATGGAATTCCTGACAAGTATCGGAAAATACGTATCCGAAGAATTCCCATGTTTATTCGAATCCTGTGTAACCGGCTCATTTTTCCAGAGTGTTTCCAGCGGTAATTCTAAGTGTTGAATATTGGTTGTGGTATTTCGCTGCCTCCTGTACACATCAATTGTTCCTCTTGCAGTGGTATAAATGCCATAGTGAATAAGCGATTGATACGCACTGAGAACGCGTTGCATCTCCGGATTGTTGACACTCGTGGGTTCGGTCAGGAGGAATACTTCGCTGTTCGCGTCAGGTGGATTATTCTTAAAAAACTCCTCAAGTCCACGCGCTGCATGCAGGCATCCATCGAGAATCTGCAAACTTTGAATGATAGTATCGATGCTGTCAATGGAAATTGGTTGACAGTTCGAACCGATGACAAATACGGACGTTGTGAATCTCGATTTGGGATGTTTCGCAATGGCAAGCATGACGGCAAAGGCGAGTATTCTCGGCGTGCCCCAGTTTTTCAGTGATATATCGAGCAGGAAAATCCGCTTTTGGTGGCTATGTATAGGAGGCACTTCCCGTTGAATAAAGAGCGCTTCATTATTGGCAAGGCGAGAGAGAAAAACGATATCTTCACTGGCAAATTCACTGACCAAAAGTTTGTCAAAATCTCCTTTATTGGTGATATCCGAGTACCCTCCCAAGGGCTGCTGACTCGGTAGAACGCTGTGAGCGGGGATTTGCAAACCGCCCCAAATTCTTGTAATTAATGCACCTACATGGAATGTTCGGCTGTCGTCACGTAATTGTTCGACAAAATCACCGGTCACTTTTTCGGTCGTACTAACCTCGCTTATCTCTTCAATCTCCTCTGTAAAGTCGGGCAGGGCAGCCATGGAATTCACGATCGAATCGACGTCGCTGTATTTCTTTAGAAGCAACCCGATTGTTCGGAATTCCCGGGAAAAAACAAGCGCATTAAAATCTGACTTTGTCTCCGTAATTGATGTATTCAGGGTGTTTTTTTGCAATACATGCAACAGTTCTTTCGAGTGTTTTGTCGAAACGAGATTATGGCAATCTTCAAATATTGCCTGAAACAAGAGCAATCGATTTTTACCTTTTTTATAGGTTTCGGGAACCTGAGCCAGTAATTTCAAAAAAGATATAGCATCGGAGAGCGTAGTGTTTGATTGTGACTGTAGGTATTCAGACAGCAGTGAATTCACACGTTCAATAGCTTCATTCCCATGAGGATTGGTCGCAAGGATAGCGAGAAGGAGCGAACCGAATGGCGGCAGACCTTGAGGAGCAAGCTGTTGCATTATTTCTACCACCAACTGCCTATAAGCAATTGTCGTATGCTTTGGGATAGCAAGCACTTCGGCATTTTCCTCCCATTGCCAGAAATAATTAGTATATGATTGAAAATACTCGTGTGGCTGCATGATTATCGAGGTGAAAGTGGTGCATGACGTTTGCCCGTCAGCCGTACAGAACTGATGGAGAGTGGCTGGAGGTCAATTTTGGGTAGTAATGAATATGTACTATCGGTATTCCAGAGAACAAGATACTGCTTATCGGGATTGAGAATTGATGCGTAAGTGTCTGCTAATACAGGTAATTCAAAATCATATCCGGCAGGTAGCAAATTATCTCCACGATGCCAGAACGCCTGACCCGGAATAGGCAAGAGGGGAGTGCCGAGGAGAAATGCCTGTTCGCCATTGATGAGAGCCCATTGCAGGCGTTTCATTCTGATTGCCGGTGCAGATGTACTGTAGCGCTCAAGATGTTCAAACGGCGTAATCATAGCGACAGATTCATGTACCTGATCTGACTCCACCAGTTGAACAGCGATTTTCTCGTGAATTCCGAAATAATTATGATTGAATCCGGGCAGGGTGATAGGTAATGCACGATCTATGGCAGTCCACAGCAAGGGTGGAATTACCCGGTCAGGCAGGAGACTATTCAGCAAAAAAAGCTTGCCGTCACGTTCATAAAAAATTGTCTTGAAAGGAATGCTTTTCACAGCTACCGACATAATCTGCGAATGCTCAAAATCTTTCACCCAAAGAGATGCGC
>JBPOHH010000041.1:0-15883 GCA_052035765.1 Bacteroidota bacterium | reverse complement strand
ACCATGCGTATTTATTTACCGGTCCGCGCGGTGTGGGCAAGACGACATCAGCTAGAATTCTCGCCCAAGCGCTTAATTGCCAGAATCCTCAGGAAAATGCCGAACCCTGCGGTGAATGCGCCTCATGTCTTGATGTGGTAAGCGGACGCTCGATTGATGTCATTGAAATCGACGGTGCGTCCAACAACAGCGTCGAAGATGTGCGCAAGCTTCGTGAGAATGCCAAATACCCGCCCGTCACCGGCAATTATAAAATGTATATCATCGACGAAGTGCACATGCTCTCGACGTCGGCATTCAATGCGTTGCTCAAGACGCTCGAAGAGCCGCCGCCGCATTTGGTGTTTGTGTTTGCGACGACCGAAATCCACAAAGTACCGGCGACGATTCTCAGCCGCTGTCAGCGATTTGACTTTCGGAGAATGGAAATTGAAAGTATCGTCGGTCAGCTTAAGTTTATTGCCGACAAAGAAAACGTGACAATTGATGAAGAATCATTGATTGCCATTGCCAAGAAAGCAGACGGTTCGATGCGCGACTCGCAGAGTATTTTTGATCAGGTGCTCGCTTTTTGTGGGATGAATATTCATTATGCAGATGTGACGAACGCGCTCCATCTCATCGATGCCGACTTTTTCTTTATGATTAGCCATGCAATACGTGATCATAATGTAGCCGCGATGTTCGAAATTGCACGGCAGGTCATGACCAAGGGTTATGAAGTGCACGAATGCTTGCAGGGTTTGCTGGAGCATTTCAGAAATATTCTTACCATTCTTGCCACCGGGAATGCGAAGCTCATCGAGACATCGGCGATGTTTTTGGAACGCTATGAAAAGGAAGCAGCGCATTTTACGCAAAGTGAAGTGTTGCGCCTGATGAATATTATTACAAGTACCGAACAAGCATTGAAATTCAGTCCGCAGCCGCGGATACGGTTCGAGCTCGCTCTTGCGCAAATGGCGACGCTTGATGCGACGGTGGAAATATCCGAACTCCTCACCGAACTCAAGCAATTACAAGCAAGTGGCGGGGGAGTGAGTGCTGCGAGACCAATGAGTGCACCGACGAAACCTCCCGCATCTGCTCCTCCGTCACAAGAAGCGAAGCCGGTATTTTCGGCAGCGCAATCTGCCGACAATCGTCAGCCGAATGCATCTGTTTCACCGGCTCCACCTGTAGAAGCTGTACCTGCAACTCCTTCTGTACCAAGCGGTTCAGTGGCAGGTGCCGAACATCTGCAGGCAGGATGGGCGCAATTTGTGGCTCAAATTGCGAATAAAGGTGTGCAGATAATTCTTGGGCAATCCTCGACCCCGCAGTTTTTTAATGGGGAGATTCTCCTCCATATTCCGCAGAAATTCGCGGCGGACTCGATTACGGCGCAGAAAAATGAGCTATCCGAACAGCTTGCGCGATTTTATGGTGCGAATGTACAGCTGAGAATTTCGGGCGGGACGACCGGTGCGCCGAGGTCAACGGAAGCATTCGGCGATTTTACTTTGACAGCAACTCCAAGTCAATCAACGGGTTTTGGCGCTCCTACTCAGAATGCCTTTGGGAGTAAAGACAGCTTTAGCAGTACGACAGGTTTTACGGCTGCGAGTGTGCCTTCAGAACAGACACCTGCAGCTCCGGCGAAGGAACGCCTACCGGTTGAGCAGGCAATTATCGATATTTTTGGTGCTCGGGAAATTCCGATTGTCGGCAGGTAAGAAAATTACAAAGAAATTGCAGAAAATTTACACACTATCTCTTTACTATTATACAACGTATGAAAATTGCTCCTCAGTTAACCTACAAGACAAAAATACTCTGCACGATGGGTCCTGCCATTGGTTCAGAAGAGAAAATTATCCAGCTTATTCATGCAGGTGCGAGTGCATTTCGATTGAATATGTCTCATGGAACGCATAAGAATCACGCTGAATACGTGAGGATTATACGTTCTGCGGAAGAGAAACTAGGCATCCATGTTCCGATTATCGCAGATTTACAGGGACCGAAGCTCCGGGTTGCGGATCTTGCAGACGGTGTGATAAGTCTTGTCAACGGGCGTGAAATGTATATGGCTGACACATCGGTTTTCCGCACAAAGAAAATACCTGTTCCCCTCAATACCATTCCTGTCGAATACCCCACACTTGCCAAAGATGTTAAAAGAGGTGATGTTATACTCTTTGACGACGGACTCCTAAAGGTAGAAGTAAAAGAGACCGATGGAGTCATGGTGAGGGTAATCGTTGCCAATGGTGGTGTGCTGAAGTCCAGGAAAGGGCTAAATTTACCGAATATCAACGTGAGTCAGCCGGCGCTGTCGACCAAGGACAAACAAGACGTGAAGTTTGCTGTGGAGCTCAAATGCGATTATGCAGCGTTGTCATTTGTACGTAAGCCCGAAGATATCAATCAATTACGAAAGTATCTCCATACGTTGAAAAGCGACATGTGGATTATTTCCAAAATTGAAAAACCGGAAGCATTACTCACGCTTGATAAGATTATTCAGGTATCGGATGCTGTGATGGTGGCGCGCGGAGATTTAGGGGTAGAAATTCCAGCAGCACAGGTGCCGACGGTGCAGAAAAAGATTATATCACTTTGTAATCAATATGGTAAACCGGTAATTACGGCGACTCAAATGCTGGAATCCATGGTGCAGAATCCACGTCCGACGCGGGCAGAAGCGAGTGATGTGGCAAATGCAGTGCTCGACGGAACGGATGTGGTGATGCTGAGTGCGGAAACATCGGTCGGTGCGTATCCGGTCGAGACCGTTTCGTATATGCGGATGATATGTTCGGAAGCAGAGTCACAGCTTTTGTCCGATGAAATGCGACTTCGACGGGCGGTAAAGGGACTCCCGCAGAAGGAAGAAGTGACGGATTTGATTGCGGGAGCGGCTGCTGCAATTGCGCAAGACGTTAAAATTAATGCAATTGCAACATTGTCACTATCCGGTGAAACGGCATTGCTTGTATCGCATCGTCGTCCTGTAGCTCCGGTGATTGCTATTACTGAGCTGCCTCATATTGCGCGGCGTGTCGGACTTTTCTGGGGTGTGTCGGGATTTCTGGTTCATAAAGTCAGCACAACGGATGAAACGATTGAGTCAATTAAAAAAGAGCTTGTTGAGCGTGGATTCCTGGCAAAGGGAGCACGTATAGTGATTACCATCGGGCGTCCGCTTGTGGCACGTTCGAGAACAAACATGCTATCGATTGAACAGGTGTAAATGACTGATAAATATTCATATTACTGCAAATGTTCCGGTGCTATGTTGTGGATACTTGTAGCCATGATTGTTGGACTGTGTCCACCTGATCTCGTTTCTCGTGCCAAAAAAAAATCAAAACGGGGTCATAAAAGCAGGGTTGTGAAAATTCCGGCGGTCGTTAATTCCCGTAAGAAGGAATTGCAGCGTTTGCAGACTGTAATTGCGCAGACGAAGCAGCAGGTGAGGCAGCTTTCGACGAAGGAAGCGACGACTCAGCAGACGTTGACACTGTTTCAGAAGCAGAGTTCGCAGATATCCAATCATATTTCCCTTCTCGGAGAGGAAGTCCACGCTTTGCAGGATTCGCTGGCGACGATGGAATCCAGGCAAGCACGACTTGAGCGACGTCTCAAAGATTTGCAGACAAAATATGCCGCAATTTCGCGTGAACTCTATAAAAAACAGGCACAGAAGGAAAATTCAGGTACAGCTATAGCCGGCAACTCACCGGCGCCATCAGAGGAGCAGAGCGTGTATCTCAGGCGTTTGACGGCAGATATGAATCAGACCGCTACGGCAATTACGAAGTTGCAGGACTCATTGCGTCAGCAGAAAACAGCGACAGTCGAAGTAGCTCAGGATCGTGAAAGCTTGCTGCATCTCAAGGAATCGCAGCAGGAGGAGCTAGACGCAACGATTATAGCTCACCGCAGAGCTCTTGATAAAATCCGGGCAGATAAATCTCAGCTTCAGAAGGAATTAATTAAAAAAGAGCAGGCAGCGCGAGAGGTCACGTCGATGATTTCACGCCTGATTGAGCAGCAGGCGCGGAGAGAGAAAGAGCGTCAACGGGTGCTTGCTGCACGCCGTGAAGCTGCAAGGCGGGAGAGGGAACGTCACAAGAATACGCCTCATCGAACGATGATCGCCCAAGAAGAACCTGCTGAGGAGCCAAAGAGTACATTTGCAGGTAGATTCTCTTGGCCTTTATCAGGAAATAAAAAAATTGTCCGGGGGTTTGGTCAGTATCGTAACTCACTCACTCACTCTGTCATGGATAATCCCGGGATAGATATTCAGGCAAATGCCGGTACTTCGGCACTGGCTTCTGCCGCCGGCACTGTATCGCTTGTGCATTGGCTGCCCGGGTATAATTCAATTGTCATCGTCGAGCATGGGAACAATTACCGAACGGTCTATGCAAATCTCAGCTCGGCACAAGTACGTCAGGGGCAGGAAGTGAAGCAGGGGACTTTGCTTGGTAAAACAGGAGAATCGGTCGATGGTGAGTTCCTGCATTTTGAAGTCTGGCGTGGTCGTCAACGGGTCAATCCAAGTTCGCTTCTCGGTCGATAGTCAACGTATGACCGTCGTGTCTGCATTACTACTTAGCATGGATGGCCGAGCAGAAAACTCTATCTCTGCCTGAAGTAGAGTCATTGAGTGCAAAACAAAAATAAACCTTTAGTAAAAAAAGATTTGATAAAGTGGGTGTAAGTGTCGTATTTTTGCGTTCCTAATTAATTGAACAACCCAATCGAAAGATACAACAATGGCAAAAAAAGGCGCACGAGTGATTATCACACTCGAATGTACGGAAGCTAAAAAAGAAGGTAAGCCGGCTTCACGTTATACGTCAATGAAAAACAAGCAAAATACTCCGGAACGGATTGAAATTAAAAAATACAATCCTTTCCTACGTCGGCATACAGTCCACAAAGAAATCCGCTAAGTCCGACACCGTAGAAGATTTACTGTAAAAAGACACTTTATTCCAAAGTGTCTTTTTGCGTTTTATCCCGATAGACAAGTTGTTTTTTGGAGGCTTGGATCAACGAGTGCCCGGCTTACGACAGCTCCTTAGAATGATGGTACTTTCTTCGTCATGCGCATGATATTTGCTGTAGGATAAACAGCCTGCCGTAAGGAGAAGTGTGCGTGGCGGTGCATCAAACGGCAGCTGGTTTCTGATTACGAAGTCCGAAAAATTATTTCCTTAGGTATTTAAAATGTTTTCGCTATTTTTGTTTAGTGGTTCTAGGGTAGTATATAATTAACAATTATTCTTGAATTGCAAGATGCGAAAATACTTTCTGTGATGGACTGCTAATTCTTTTTGAATCAACTATATTCTAATTGTTTCTTTATTGCAAATTTCTTCAAAGGGGGCTTCTATGACACAAGTTGGAAAAGATTCTGCAAAGGATATGAACACCGAGCTTCTGCAATTCGTGAGTTTTAATTTAGGTGATGAAGAGTATGCGATAGAGATTCTCAAGGTTCAGGAAATCATCCGTATGGTAGAAGTGACCCGAGTGCCAAATTCTCCGGATTTCATCAACGGAGTTATTAATTTGCGTGGGCGTGTCATACCGGTTCTTGATTTAGGAAAGAGAATTGGTCTTCCGGAGAAAGAGCATAACGGCGACAGTAGGATTATTGTGGTCGAGATTCAGAACAAAGTGATAGGATTTATAGTTGACAAGGTCAATATTGTACTGAGAATTAATCAAAATATCGTTGAGCCGACACCGGAATTGGTAGGAAAAGCTGAGTTGGAGTTTATCAAAGGAATTGCAAAAATGGAGAATAATCTCTTGATATTGCTTGATTTAGATAGAGTAATATCGCAAGGGCAGGTTAATGAATTAGCTGCTGTATAGAGAGATGAATTCTGCAGCAATTGGTACGTCTACGACAAATGCTCTTCATACTGAGAAGAGCCGAAATAGTAGGTATCATGACATCCTTTGTCAGAGGGAGCCGTTGAATGGCTGCATTCGTGCAGAGAGCATACTATTATAAGTTTTGAATGATGAAATTAAGTACTTGGTCAGAAGTGTAGCCGGCGTAGAGACTGCGTTGAGTATATGTTGTAATAGAAAGCATAAAATAATCACAACAATATGAACGATAAGCAATTACAACAAGTTGGAATGATCGAGAGTACGTTTCGGTTGTTTGTCGATATGATATATAATCTGACCGGAATACGATATGCCGATAATAAAAAATACCTGCTTGAATCCAAAATTGCAAAGCGACTAAGGGTAAATAATGTCGCAACGTACGAAGAGTATTTTACCCTCATCAATAAGCCTCAGTCCAGAGAAGAGCTTACCCTACTGCTCGATCAGATTACCATTAATGAGACCTTCTTTTTTCGTTCGGTCGATCATTTTGAATCTCTGGAAAAAAGAATCTTACCTGCTATAATCAACAAGAAAATCTCCGAGGGAAAGAACTCCATTAAAATTTGGAGTGCAGCTTCATCGACAGGGGAAGAAGCGTATTCGATTGCTATGATTCTTCTCGAGAATTTCAAGAATCGATATCCTCAGATTAATTTTCACATTTTTGGTTCTGACTTAAGTACGGCAGTCATACAGACAGCGAAGAGAGGGCTTTATAATAATTATTCTGTTCGGAATATGCCTTCTAACTACTTTGAAAAGTACTTTACCAAAACTAACAACGAATATCAGATTAAAGAAGACGTTCGGAAAATGGTGACTTTTCAGAATCTCAATCTCAACGACACCTGGAGAATGAATCTTCAGCAGGGGTATGATATTATTTTCTGTTGTAATGTGTTGATATATTTTGATAATCAATCCAAAATCAAAGTAATCAAATCGCTGCACAACTCGTTGAACAAGGGAGGGTACCTTTTCCTTGGAAATACAGAAACTATGCTCAATGTTGAAAATCCCTTTAAAATTATCCACTCGAGTAAAGGTGTGATGTATTTGAAAGAGTAATAGTCCGAACGGTGTCGAATAGCCAAGATTTTAAACTTTAATAATTATTATACGATGAGGAAACAATGAAATTTTTAGTCGTCGATGATTCTCCAACGATGCGAAGAATTGTGATTAACTCTTTGAAATCATTTGATTTCGATGATATTACGGAAGCTATGGACGGATTGCAGGCATTGGAGCTTTTGAAAAGTGATAAATTTGATTTTATCATTACAGATTGGAATATGCCCAATATGACAGGTCTTGAGCTCACACAGGCTATACGAGCGACGGAAAGTCTCAAGCATCTACCGATATTAATGGTGACAACCCGTGGAAATAAGGAGGATATTATTCAGGCCGTGCAAGCCAAGGTAAACAATTACGTTGTGAAGCCTTTTACGCCTCAGGCCCTTAAAGATAAGATGGATTCGATACTTGCCAATTTGGCCAAGAAATAATTATCAATCATATATCCTACTACAACCATGCAAACATATAATGATATAGATATTAGCGTAGTTCTTAAGAAAACAGAAGACTTACGTTCTCTCTTCCATCTGGGGCAAAAGGTAATTCCTTTTTTGGATGAGATACAAATATTGTTACGCGATTTACCACCGCTATTAGATGAGATCAATTCTTCAATTGCTGAGAATGTGAAGAAAATGCCGAACGCGACCGAGCAGCTTTCAAAAGTAACGCAGGCAAATGAAGTGGCGACGACAGAAATCATGGATATCACCGACAACATCAGTTCGAATGCCATGAAAATCAGTAAGAATGTTAAAAAGTATATTGAAGAGTTACAATTCACTAAAAAAGCTTCAATCGAGTTGTATCAGCATATTATAGATGGAATTACAAAAGGTGATAATTTAGCGCATCTCATTCCGCAGATTGAAGAAATGATTCATTCGCTGTCCGATGAGACATCTCCAAGCGGCGTAGATACGCTCAATCAGAACAAAGCACTTCTGAATAAAATATCTGAAGATGCAGGTTCGATTATGATTTTGTTACAGGTACAAGATATCTCAGCGCAGCAGATAGCTTCCGTGAATCACACGCTCAAGTCCATTCAGCAGAAGTTACGCGGAATTTTAATTAATGTGCAGAATTCGGATTTTCAGGCTGTCGACGAAAGCGTCAGGCATCACGACTCAACTTCTAATGTGACGATGCTGCATCGGGAAATATCGTTTGATTCACAAGCAATTGACACATTTGATACTCACGCACAGAAGCAGAGTACAGCCGATCAGCTCATTCAGCACAGCCAGGATGCTGCATCGAGTGACGACTCTTCGGATACTGATATCGATATTGATAGTTTCTTTAATTGACGGTTAACATAGTGCATACACAACTACAGACTATCAGCTGATATATATTCTATTAAGATTCAAAGGGGAATTCTATGGCTACAATATTTGATGATCCGGAAATGGTGGAGATCTTTGAGGGGTTTTTAGTAGAATCTAATGAATTACTAGATAATATCTCCCATGACTTAATGGTGATTGAGTCGGAACCCGGTAATCTTGACCTGATTAATCAGTTGTTTCGGGCTTTCCATACCATTAAAGGGACTTCCTCGTTCATGGGGTTTGAAGAAATCACCAGTATTACTCACCATGCTGAAGATATATTAAATAAGCTCAGAAAAAGCGAACTCTCTATTTCACAGGAAATTATAGATGTGCTGCTCGATGTCCACGACTGGATTCGCACGTTAATTGATAAGATAAACAGCCGGGATGAATCACCAACAGACTATAGTGAAACAGTCGCAAAGATCGTTCGACTCAAAGATGGCGGGCAAGCCAAGTCCGGTGATAGTGCTTCAGTTGCTATGGCTGCACAACCCAAAGATACTTCCAGTTCGCTCGATAAAGTACTGACAAGTAAAGAACTCGTTTCAGGCAGTGACGATTTCAACGAAGAAGAGCTTGCGCTGATTCAAGCAGCTTTTTTGGAAGTAAATGCCTCCATGCGCGAAGAAATTCACACAGAACCTCAGAGCGTCGAAGTGCCCGAATCTGCTGCGGAAAGTGTGGCAACCATACCGTCCAAACCGGACTTCGATTCGGATAATCACCGGGAAACTGCTTCAGCAGGCTCGAAATCTTCTCAGTCCGATGCTAAAGAGGGTCAAAATTCCAAAACCCAAAATGAGACAATTCGAATCGAAGTCAATCGTATCGAAACACTGATGAATTTGTCTGGTGAATTGGTGCTAGCGCGCAATCGATTAGCCCAAATGACCAAGTATCTGGAATATGAAATATCGAATAAAACCCGTAAAATGGAACTCGAAGAGACGACAGCACAGATTGATTTTGTAACGTCGGAAATTCAGGCAGCCATTATGAGAATGCGGATGGTTCAAATCGGTAAACTCTATCAGAAAGCTCCTCGTATCGTTCGTGATTTGTCGAAGGAATTCAGTAAGAAAATAAATCTCGTTGTCAAGGGGGAAGACACTGAAATTGACAGAGGTATCATTGAAGAGCTCAACGATCCTCTTGTACACATGATCAGAAATTCCTGCGATCACGGGATTGAAGCTCCCGATGTACGAATTGCAAAAGGAAAATCACCTGATGGTACCATTACCCTCGATGCCGATCAGGAGGGTAATAATATCGTGCTCAGAATTTCCGATGACGGTGCTGGAATGGACCCGGAAAAATTAAAAAACAAAGCAATTGAAAAAGGGCTTCTTACACCGGAGCAAGCTCACCAAATGTCGAAGGAAGAAGCATTTCAGATTATATTTATGCCGGGATTTTCTACAGCTGCTAAAATCTCAAATACCTCCGGTAGAGGCGTTGGAATGGATGTAGTCCGTACGAATATTGTTAAGCTCAAAGGAAGTATTGAGATTCAGTCTGAAATCGGTGTGGGATCTACATTTAAAATCAAGCTCCCGTTGACTCTGGCAATTATACAAGGCCTGCTCGTTCAAGTTCAGGATGAAACCTATGCGATACCGTTAAGTTCCGTCGAAGAAGTAGTCGCCGTTGAGCCGGGATTGGTGAAAACCATCAACAGGCGGGAAGTGATAAATATTCGTAATCAAGTCCATCCAATTCTGCGTCTCGACGAAGTCGTCAATTTGAAAAATCCTGATAAAGAACTCAGCAATAAGTATGTCGTCATCAATGCTGTCGGGATAAACAGAGTAGGGCTTGTGGTCGACAAGCTGTTAGGACAACAGGAGATTGTTATTAAATCAATCGGTGAATACTTCGGAGATGTAAAGGGAATTGCCGGCTCGACAATACTCGGTGACGGAAGAGCGATTATGATTCTCGACGTACCGGAAATAGTCAATTTGGTCTATGACAGAGGATAATTCTATTTCTGAGTCGGGATGCGTAATACGTAATTAAATGTACAACATATACTTCAGTGATGGCCACACCCATGGATAAAATCAGAGTTTTAATTGTTGATGATTCAGCCTTTATGCGAGCAACCCTGAGTAAAATGCTTGCATCGAACGATCAAATCGAAGTAGTTGTTACTGCGCCCGATGGCAAGGTCGCGGTAGAAAAAGCACTCAGTCTGACACCCGATGTCATTACTATGGATATCGAGATGCCGGTGCTTAACGGTATCGAAGCCACCAAAGAAATCATGGAGAAATGCCCTACTAATATTCTGATGGTGAGTACACTTACCTCCGAAGGAGCGGAGCTTACCATCGATGCTTTGCATAACGGAGCAATTGACTTTATTACCAAAAAGCCGGCTTTTACCGAAGTCCATGGTATGAAAGAGGAGCTTATTGCGAAAATAATCGAAGTCGGTACCAGTGATTCATTGCGGAACAAAGTCAAGCGTGGAATCAAGCTCAACAAGAACCTTAAAATTCAAAAAAACAAAGAAGGAACGGGTGAAGCAAGTACTCCCGTTCCACTTTTTGAACGTAGACTGCCAAGCACTCCAACTTCTCCTGCCGCTTCAGCCGGTGGGGCACGTTTTTCAACCGGAATGAGCGAGCGGCAATCAGACGGAAAGCCTCATAATATAAAGCTGGTATGTATCGGTATTTCTACCGGTGGACCTATTTCGCTTCAAAAAGTCATTCCCAAGCTTCCGTCAAATTTTCCGGTACCGGTATTGATTATTCAGCACATGCCGCCTGTTTTTACAAAATCGCTGGCAGAACGTCTTAATAATTTGTCGAAGATATCTGTGAAAGAAGCGGAAAACGGTGATGTACTGCAAAAAGGCTGTGCTTATCTCTCTCCGGGTGGCAGACAAATGGAGTTCACTCGAAACGGTGTCCTCAAGATATCAGAGGGCAAAGATCCTAATCAGCTATATAATCCATCCGTTAATATTACTATAAACTCAGCAATTGATCAGCTTGGCGGCTCAATCCTCGGTGTCATCATGACCGGCATGGGGCATGATGGCCAGGAAGCGCTGACTCGTTTGTATCAATTAGGAGGACATGTCATTGCTCAAAGTGTCGACACGTGTGTAGTTGCAGGGATGACCGAGTCGGTGATTAATGCAAATGCAGCCAGCGAAATTGTAGATTTGGAGAAAATTGCAGATAAAATATGCCGTATACTCGGTGTCAATGTAGCGGCAATTTGATTGAAATTATTGAGGTTATTACTACACAAGCCCTATCGTATTATCACGGTAGGGCTTGTTGCGTTGATACACTGAATCGATAGATGTAAGGTTTTTCGCTTCGACAGACTTTAGAATCCAGAACAAAAAATCTTGAGCAAGAATGACTGTACATCCCGATTCTTTACCTTCGAGGGGACAGGAATAACTGTGTTGCTGTAAATACCGTATGCTTCTTTACAGTGTGCCGGTGTTGATGATTGATTATGTGCTTCCGGCGCATCAGGCAGATTCATATTCTGAAATCACCGTTTGTTCTTCTCTTTCGGTGATGTAAATTTCATCATTTGTCTGTTCTTGCACGAGCCATATTCGTCTGCTTTTTACCAAATCGAGCAGTGCCAGAAAGGTAACGACAATATGAATTTTGGGTAAAGTGTTGACGAGATCGAAGAAGGCAACACGTTTTTTGGTGGACAGGAGAGTAAGGATATAGGTTGTTTTATCTTCGATAGTAATGGGTTGCCGTGAAACAATGTGCTGTTTCTCTGGCTTAGGAGCTTTGTCAATTGCACGTTGAAGGGCTCGAAGCAGGTCAAAGAGCGTTGCATTTTTTAATGAATCATTGTAGCTGATGTGTTGCTGTTCCCCGTCGAAGTACTGTCGGTAATAGATGTATTTTTGGTCATCTGCCCGGACAGCGAGGTCAGTGGCCGCTTCTTTGAATTGTTTGTATGCCAGCAGGCGCTCAATCAACAGTGCACGGGGATCCTCTTCCTCGCCGGTTTCAGGGTTCACGGTTTCACTCGGGAGCAGCATGAGGGTTTTGATTTGCATCAATGTCGAAGCCATGACAAGGAAATCTCCTGCCAGCTCGAGGTCAAAGAGCTGAATTAGCCGTGTATAATCGAGAAAATCTTTCGTAATCCTCGAGATAGGGATGTCATAGATGTTGAGTTCGTCCCGCTTGATAAAAAACAGCAGCAGGTCGAGCGGACCTTCAAAATTAGATAATCGGATTGTGTACATGAGGACTATCTTTCCCTAACCACAAGTGATACAAGAATCATTTACCATTTTTCGTTATTCAAGCAATTATCTTGCCGAGATTTACCTTCTGGAAAAAGCAATGCCACACTGAGAGTGTGGCATTGAAGAGTATCGAGATGAGTAGAAGGCTAGGATAATATTTCGGCTAACCGTATGAGATGATCCTGAAGTGCTTTTTTACGTTCGTAGGATTGTGGGAGTGAAGTATACTGCAGCTGTCCGTGAATTTCACCGACCATAACATTGCTTGCTCCTCCGAGTAACGTCTCTACAGCACCTTGCCCTAAGCGACTGGCGAGGACGCGGTCTGCCACGGTCGGCTTGCCACCGCGTTGAATATGACCGAGTACAGCCACCCGGGAATCAATGTTATAGCATTCCTTTAACAGACCGGCTAGATCAACAGCGCCTCCCACTTCGTCGCCTTCGCCTATAACTACTATATAACGTTTGTGCTTTCCTTCGCGCGTTATGCGTTTGTAGAGGTCCGGAATGTTGGTAAGTGTTTCCGGAATGGCCATATACTCAGCTCCGCAGGCAATACCAACCATTGTGGCAACAAATCCTGCTTCGCTGCCCATTACTTCAATGATATACACTCGTCCCTGGGAATCTGCTGTATCTCTGATCCGGTCAATTGCTTCTGCAGCTGTATTTATTGCAGTATCAAATCCAATAGTGAAATCAGTACCGTAGATATCATTGTCGATTGTGCAGGGTGTACCGACTACTTTCACGCCATGATCTCGGTGGAGGAGATGAAGTCCCTTCATAGTACCATCGCCACCACAGCCAATAATCCCTTCTATACCGGCTGCTTTTAAGTTATCGGCTGCTTTTGATCGAAAGTCAGCGAGTAAAAACTCCTCGGATTGGGAGGTGCGCAATATTGTACCGCCTAAACCAATGATGTTTGCTGTGTCTTTACGCTCAAGAGGAAAAAAATCAGCTTCTATGAGACCAGCAAAACCGCGTCTGATACCAATAACCTGTACGCCGCGTTCTGCCGCAGTACGTACTATAGCACGGATATGAGCGTTCATTCCCGGTGCATCTGCTCCACTGGTAAGGACTCCAATTTTTTTCATAATTTCTCCATTCAAGATAGTTAAAAAGGGTAATTCACATTATTTTTACTCAAAAATATTCTCTCTTTTTCACAATTCCCAAAAAAAACCTTAATTTGCCCAAATTAACTTCAAAAATGCTCTATGAATCCTAAAATCATACTTAATTCAGCCCGCGCTCCGGAGCCTGTAGGGGCGTATCCGCATGCAGTACGAGTCGGTAACTATTTGTATTTATCGGGTGTAGGTCCTCGTGAACGGGGAAAAAAGGAAATTCCGGGAGTTACATTGTCGGAAAATGGAGAAATTCTCGATTATGACGTGACTCTGCAGACGGAATCTGTTTTTCGGAATATTCGCTACATTCTCGAAGATGCAGGCACCAGCTGGGATAATATCCTTGACGTGACGGTTTTCCTGACCAATATGAAGAAGGATTTTCCGGTTTTCAATAAGCTTTATGCCGCAGCATTTGAGGGTGTGAATGCCTGTAGGACAACTCTTGAGATCGGCGCTCTTCCCACGCCTATTGCCGTTGAGCTTAAAGTATTGGCATGGATAGACGACGACCCAAGAGCAGGTAATTCCATGTAAGGTTCACTTTTGTATAATTCATCAAATTTATTTATTAGAAAAGGTTGTAGCACATGCATATTGCAAATAGAATAACGCGTTTAGGTACTGAGACTGCATTCGAAGTATTAGTTCGTGCCCGCGCACTCGAAGCTCAGGGTAAAAATATCGTTCACTTGGAGATAGGCGAGCCGGATTTTGATACTCCACATAATATCATTGAGGCGGCCAAGACTGCGCTGGATAATGGGTTTACACATTACGGTCCATCGAATGGATTACCTCAGGCTCGTGAAGCTATAGCTCAGTATATTAATAAAAAACGGAATTTGGATATCTATTCTGCCAATGAGATAGTCATTACTCCGGGCGCGAAGCCAATATTGTTTTATGGAATGATGGCAGTCATCGATGAAGGAGATGAAGTGATTTATCCTAATCCCGGATTCCCTATATACGAGTCGATGATTAATTTCCTGGGAGCTACTCCGGTTGCCTTGCCCTTGAAGGAAGAACGTGAATTCCGCTTCGATATCGCAGACTTAGAGGCACGAATTACTCCAAAGACCCGAATGATGATTATCAATTCTCCGCAGAATCCTACCGGCGGTATTCTAACTCATGATGACTTACGTCAAATTGCTGACTTGGCAATAAAACATGATATTATTGTTTTGGCTGATGAAATTTACTCTCAGATAACGTATGATGACTATCATCATGAGACTATTCTACAGTTTGATGGTATGAAAGAGCGTACCATATTGCTAGACGGATTTTCGAAGACTTTTGCGATGACCGGCTGGCGAATGGGATATGGTGCAATGCCTGAGCATATTGCCAAAGTAGTGTCTAAGCTACAGACCAATTGTACGAGCTGTACATCGAGTTTTTCACAAATAGCCGGAATAGAGGCACTTAGTGAGAATACAGATAGCATTGCAGCTGATTTTGTTCAGGAATTCAAAAACCGCCGCGACGTCATCGTTGCAAGGCTGAATTCTATACCGGGCGTACGATGCTTGAGCCCTAAAGGCGCATTTTATGTGTTCCCGAATATTACCGAAACCGGTATGACGTCACAGGAATTTGCCGATTTTTCATTGTATGAAGCAGGTGTAGCTTGCCTGAGTGGTACCGCGTTCGGCTCCGTAGGCGAAGGATTTGTGCGGTTTAGTTATGCAAATTCTATCGAAAATATCGAAGAAGCAATGCGTCGCATTAAAAACGCACTTGAAAGTAAAGCACGCTGACTATTTGTTGTTTCCCATAAAAGGCGTTCACTACAAGAACGCCTTTTGCTGTTATAGAGGGTGGTGGAGATTATGTTTGAAGATTTACAACGCTTTGGTACCGAAGAGCGTATTCGGAAGATTAAAGCTATGCTCGATAAACGTCAGCCGGACTTAACGGTAGTCCTGGAAAATGTCCATGATGAGCATAATGTATCCGCCGTTTTGCGTTCCTGCGATGCCGTCGGTGTGGTAGAAGTATGCTTGGTCTATTACGGGGGACAACAGTTTCCTACACTCAATGAAAAAACTTCTGCTAGTGGACGTAAATGGGTTCGTCAAAGACACTATACAAGTGTCAACGACTGCTATCGTGATCTCAGAAAGGAAGGGAAAATGATATAT
>JBPOHH010000831.1:0-1844 GCA_052035765.1 Bacteroidota bacterium | reverse complement strand
AAATACGAGCCGGACGTCGTCAAGGATTTTGATCGTACAACGCTCGTGACGCAGCAGGATATCACGGCGATGCGCCGTCAGAATCCGCACGCACAGTATCGATTGCTCACCAATGGCGTGAATTTGCCGGACTTTACGGCGAATTTATCGGGCAATCGAAAAATGTCGGTACTCTTTGCAGGAAAACTGGATGTATGGGCGAATGAATTGATGATTCAAAAAATTATTGAGGAAATTGCTCCGAGAATTCATGCATTTATGCCTGAGGTGGAGTTTGAATTCGTTGGTGCTAACCCTACACCGGCTCTCTACACGCTCGCTAAAAACTACGCGCATCCAGATAAAATTCATATCCATGCCAACGTACCTTCGATTATAGAATTCTACCATTCTGCAGGCGTATTCCTTCATCCTCATACCGGCGGTTCCGGTATTCAGAATAAACTCTTAGAAGCGATGGCATGCGGCTGTCCTGTGGTGACGACTTCGACAGGAATACAAGGAATTCCCGTTGAAAATGAACGGGATGTGCTGATAGGAGAACACGAAGATGAGCTCGCTGCACATGTCGTAAAGTTATTAAAATCAAAAAGTTACGCGATACAGCTTGCGGCCAATGCACGCAGGCAGATCGAAAAACACCATTCATGGGAAGCAATCTACGGCGCGCTCGATGAGATTCTTGACGAAGTATTGGCAGGAGAGAGATGATGGCACGCAAGGCATTTTTTTTTGATCGTGACGGCATCGTCAACAAACGAATTCACTGCGGCTATGTGAGATGCCCTGATGAGTTTGAATTCCTTCCTGATTTCATTCCACTTTTTCAGCTTGTACAATCTCACGGATACTTTACGGCAGTTATCACCAATCAACAGGGGATAGGGAAGGGGATAATGACCACAGAAGATTTAAGTGATGTGCATAAGTACATGCAAATCAAATTAATTGATCTAACAGGGGAATCATTTGATGCAATCTACTCATGTGGAGACTTGCACGAGGCGATGAGCTATCGACGGAAGCCGAACCCCGGGATGATTTTCGAGGCAATAGCTGAGCATTCGCTTGACCCGCAAACATCCTTCATGCTTGGTGATTCTATATCTGACGTACAAGCAGGGAAGTCTGCAGGTTGCACGACGATTCTTGTAGGTGAATTTTCGAACGCAGAAGTACCGGAAGCGGATTACATTTTTTCAACGTTAGCCGAATGTAAAACATTTTTAGAAACTTATTGGCAGTAACACATTATGAATTATTGGCTTGTAAAATCAGAACCAACTGCGTATTCATGGGATCAGTTCGTTCAGGACGGTAGTGCTTATTGGTCGGGTGTGAGGAATTATCAGGCGAGAAACAATATGAAGCTGATGAAAGCGGGTGACCTCGTCTATTATTACCACAGCAATGTGGGGTTGGAAATCGTTGGTGTTGCTCAGGTTGTGAAAGAATTTTACCAGGACCCCACTACAGAAGACACAAATTGGGTGGTCGTGGATCTCAAGCCAATGTTCCGTCTGCAAAAGTCGGTCACTTTACGTGAGATTAAAGCAAATGAGGATTTGAAAAATATCAATCTTCTGCGACAGGGGCGCTTGTCAGTAGTTCAAATTGCAACCGAAGAATTCTTCAAAGTACTTGAAATGGCTGAGAGTACCAATCTTTTGCAATAATTATTGCAGTAGTCTTGCCATTTCTTTGAGCACACCATATCGTAGTCCTTTGGTACTTACGGCGCAGAATTTTTGACCCGAATATTCCAGTATTGAAGTAAGAAGCAGTACACCTGCCAAGAGTATATCGGCTCGCCCGGGATGTACTCCAGGGATAGTGATAATTTC
>JBPOHH010000140.1:0-27940 GCA_052035765.1 Bacteroidota bacterium | reverse complement strand
GCGCCGTCGAGAACAATATAATGCGTTTGGTTGCTCGCGTGCATTTTCCCGACGATGGGCGGATTTTTGAGGTATCCGTGTCCGGAAATGTATTTTTTAAGTCGATTAACCCTATTAAAGTCCGTTTCTTCGTGAAGAAGTGCGGCTTGTGTCGGGATAATTTGCAACCGAAGATTATGTAATTCCATACCAAAAGCAAGTAAAATTGAGAAGATTCTTGGAAAAGTCACCAAACGTGAATAGTTTTGCGCTTTATTTTAATGCAAAGTTAGCAAAGACAAGTATTGTACCAATCTATTTTTTCATCGAAAGAGAGTTTTTGACGATGGGTTTATTAACAAGAATGCGGCAATTTTCTCCCTATCTTTTAGGGTTATTTGCCTTTTTATTTATAGGGTTTATGGTTGCCTCTGATGCGAATTTAGGGGAAATCATGCGTCGCGGCGAGAGCTACGGAAGTGCTTCTATAGGATCTGTAAATGGAGTAGATATTCTCCGTAAAGATTTCGAAACACGGGTTTCTGAGCTTGTCAAGCAACAGCGCGACGGCAATCCTAATGGTGAAATAGATGAAGAGCAAATCCGCCAACAGGTTTGGGATCAGATGGTGGAAGAAGCTTTACTCAAGCAAGAAGCTGAGAAGGCGGGCATTCAGGTAACTTCGGAGGAGATTCAAGACATCATGCTCGACAATCCTCCCGAATTCCTCCGTAAAGACTTCACCGACAGCACCGGTAAATTTAATCGTGAAAGATATTTAACGGTCGTAACAAACCCCGAAAGCATTGGAAATGACATTCGTTCTGCTATCCAAGCCGGACGTATTCCTGCCAATCAGATAGACCCCGACTCGGAAGTAGCGAAGATTAAGCAAGGTCTCCTTAAAATTGAAGACTTCCTTCAAAAATCACAGATGACCGAATCTATGCGTTCACTCCTTGGTACGCAGGCTTCACTGACCTCACCGCTGTATCTTAAGCGTCGATATATTACTGAAAACAGCACAGCCGATGTGAACTTCATTTCTTTTGATGCAATGAAAATTGCCGACAAAGAAGTCAATGTCACCGATGCCGAAATCAGTGCATACTATGAAAAATACAAAGATACCTACAAGCAAAAGCAAATGAGGAAACTCAAATACGTTACCTTCCCGCTTGTGCCATCGAATATTGATACGAATAATCTTGCTAAAAAAGTCAAGAAAATTCAGGATGAAGTATCTAAAGCCGCTACATTACAGCAAAAAGACTCTGTTTTTGAATTAAATTTTGCAAGCTACAGCGGCAAAACCAATGATTTTGTTCCGGTTAAAGTAATGGACCCTGATCGCCGTGCCCTCTTTACCGATAAGCAACAGCGTGATGTCGTAGGTCCTGTTAAACTCATGGACGGAACATATTTCTTCCGCGTCGACAGCTTGAGAACAGGTACGAACGAACAGGTCAGGGCAAGCCATATTCTCGTGAATTTCGGTGCAGATAAAGACAGTGCGAAGGCATTTGCAGAAAAGCTCTACAAGCGTGCAAAATCCGGTGAGGATTTTGCTCAAATGGCATCTCAATATTCATCGGACAAAGGAAGTGCCGCCAAGGGTGGAGATTTAGATTATTTTGCGAAAGGTCGCATGGTAAAGCCGTTTGAAGATGCTGCATTTGCCGCATCAGTCGGTACAATTACCCCACCGGTCGAGACTCAATTCGGCTATCATATTATTAAAATAGTCGATAAAGCAAGCGATGAGATCAAATTCTCTGAGATTAAATTTGACGTCTTGCTCAGCAATTCTACCCGTAACATGTTAAAACGTGACGCAATCAGCTTTAAGGAGCAGATTGGTGCCGGCAAGCAGATTGATACCCTTGCAAAACAGCTTAAAAAAGCAAGCACCGAGACCGTATTTTTCGAGAAAAACACTCCTGTGATGGGTTCGCGGATTTTAACTGAATTCGGCTTCGAAAATCCGGTCGGCGCAGTGTCGAATCCAATTGAAGTAAAACGTGTCGGTATCGTCGTCGCTCAGGTTTCCGACTCTCGTGAAGCAGGTGTCAAGCCGCTTATCGATGTGAAAGAAGAAATTAAAGCACGCCTCCAACGAATTAAGAAATTAGATATCATCAAAGCTAAAGCACAAGATATCTACAATAAAATCAAAGACAAAGATGTTATCGCACGCGCCACGGAAATCGACCCTACTTTAGAAATCCGCAGTGCTGCAAAAATCCGTGATAATGGTCAGGTGATGGGTTTAGGGAACGAACCGGTCTTCACTGCTTCCGCATTTCAAGCACAAGTCGGCAAAATTGTCGGACCAATTCGCGGCGAACGTGGATATTTTATTATTCAGGTCACGGATAAACAAATGGCTGATGAATCGAAATTTGCAGCCGAATCGGAAAATATGGCCAAGTCTCTTGCACAGCAAGCCAAGGGTTCAGCATATTATCAATGGGTAGCTTCTCAAAAAGAAAATGCCAAAATCGTCGATAATCGCAGTAAATACTATCGCGATTAATCCAATACAGTAATCATCTGTAAAGCCCGTGCTACCTTGCACGGGCTTTTTTTATGAGTCTTTCATGAAATTCAACCACGAAGAATTGCTTGAGCTTACTACTGCCGATGGCGGTAGATTCTGTGCGCAGACATTAGAAGAAGCACAGAGATTCTGCAAGAAAATAGCCACCTCGCATTATGAGAATTTCCCGGTGGGTTCACTGCTTATTCCGAAGGTATTTCGCGAACATTTTTTCAGTGTCTATGCCTTCAGCAGAATAGCCGATGATCTTGCCGATGAGTTAATTACGATTGGTGAGGATATCCAGCTCAGCGCATTGAATGAATTTGAGAAGAGACTACTCGATACTACCGATAGGCAATCCGGCAACCCCATCTTCCTGGCTCTCCGGCACACAATGATGTCCAGGAATATACCGCCTGAGCCGTTTCAGCGACTGCTCACTGCCTTTCGACGGGATGTTCATTTTCAGCGCCCTGTAACGATGCGAGACAACCTTGATTATTGCCATTACTCAGCTAATCCTGTTGGTGAATTGGTGTTGCGGATTTTCGGCTTGTGGAATTCCACGACTTCCCCGCTCTCAGACGCTATCTGTACAGGACTTCAGCTTGCGAATTTCTGGCAGGATATATCCCGTGATTTTGAGAAAGGAAGGATATATATTCCCACGAATATTCTCCCGGATTTTCCACTTGAAAACAAAGATAATTTGGTTGGTGACAGAAATAACACTAATTTCACACGCGTTTTAAAGAATATATTCTCCCAAACAGAGGATTTTTTTGAGAATGGCTCGGGCTTGGTGCAGCATTTGCCGTACTTTCGGCTACGCCTGGAAATAGCATTGACGATTGAAGGAGGTAGGGCAATTCTTCGCAAGACTAATCGTCTCGGTGGAGCGATTCTAATTCAACGTCCGGCGATTCGCTATCAGGATATTTTTTGGATACTTTTGCAAACAGTATTGCGTCACAAGATTTTTTCTTATCGGAGTTAGGTGTATGTCAAATATAGCAATTACCAACTACGACTCTCTCGAATCACAGCCAGCACAAGCCAAGACGAGCTTCTATTACTCGTTTAGCTTTCTGCCCAAGGAAGAGCGCGAGGCAATCAACACTGTCTATTCTTTTTGTCGCCAAATTGATGATATTGTCGATGAGTCGCCCTCAAGAAATGCTGAGATTATCCTCCGCAAGCGTGAACGCCTTGCATGGTGGCGCACTGAAATTGATAAATGCTATGAAGGTATTCAGGTCAATCCCCTCCTTCTCCCCCTCGCCGGTGTCATTCGACGCTTTCCTATTCCAAAACAGTATTTCCTGATGCTCATTGATGGCTGTGAACGTGATCTGATGCAGTACCACTACGAATCATTCGATGATTTAAAGGACTATTGTTACAGCGTTGCGAGCGTCGTAGGTCTCATGTGTATCGAAATTTTTGGCTATAAGTACGAAGAAACAAAAGAATATGCCGTCAATCTCGGCTATGCACTGCAACTGACGAATATCCTGCGGGATGTGAAGACTGATAAGGATCGAGGGTTTATTTACTTGCCCAAAGAAGACTTGGAGCGCTTCCGCTACACCGAAGAAGACCTGATGAATGAAAATTACAATGAAAATTTTATCGAACTCATGCGCTTCGAAGCTCGCAGAGTGCGAGAGTATTACCACAAAGCACGCACCGCTCTCCGGCCGGATGAACGTGTGACAATGTTCGCCGCCGAGATCATGGATGCCATTTATTACCGCTTACTCGAGAAAATCGAACTCAATGATTTCAATGTCTTTAGAAAAAAAATCAAAGTTTCGACCTCCCATAAGTTCATGATTGCTATCAAGCATTGGCTCTCAACACGGATTTTTGTCGGGAGAATCAAGAAGTAAATCGGTCAATTCAGTAATACACTCTCGGCACTCTCGCCGAAATCGCTGTCAGAATTTCATACGGAATCGTCCCGCATTTGACGGCTAGATGCCCGGCTGTAATACTTTCTGCGCCCTGCCGCCCAATCAAGATTACCTCTTCACCACAACGAATATCATCGTTGCCAAGATCCACCATACATTCATCCATACATATCGTCCCGACTATCGGATACCGTTTCCCGCGTATCAGGCACTCCGCCTTCCCTGTCAAGGCTCGCATGTAGCCGTCGCCATACCCAATCGGTATCGTCGCTATCGTTGTCTCACTCGCCGTATAATACCTGCGTCCATAGCTGACTGAGGTTCCCGCCGGTAACCGTCTGAGCGACAGCACTGATGTTTTTAAGGTAAGAATAGGTTCGAGCGAGAGCTTCGACTCCAATTCATAAGTCGGCGCACATCCATACATCGAGAGTCCCGGACGCACAAGCGTGAATTTTGCTTCCGGAAGATGAGCAATTCCTGCTGTATTTGCTGCATGAATATACGTAAATTCATATCCAGAACTTTTTAAATTATCAAGGACTTGATTGAATGACTTTAACTGCATTTCGGCAAATCCCGTATCCGGTTCATCCGATGTAGCGAAGTGTGTACATACTCCGATTGGATTGAGATTTTTGAGTGCGGATGCAGCGTTCATCACGTCGATTGCTTCATAAGGCAGGATACCGTCACGGCTGAGACCGGTATCGATATAGAGGTGGTAGTTCAGGATTCTATTCCGCGCAACTGCTTCATTAGAAAGGAGTTTCATACTTTCTACCGAACATGCAACAGGTTGCAGATCATAGTCACAGAATACGGCAGATTCGCTCGGTTCGGGTGGAGTCATCACCACAATCGGTGTTGTAATTCCGTTTTCCCGCAGAAGTACAGCTTCAGATGCAAAGGCAACTCCAAGAAAATCAGCGCCTTCCTCCGATACTATGCGAGAACATTCTACCATCCCATGACCATACGCATTTGCCTTGACCATTGGCATAATTGCGGCACCGGAAGTACGGGATCTGATGTGGTGAAAATTGTGACGTAGTCTTACTGTATCAATTTCGGCAATCGTTGAGCGCATTCAGGAGCTAAATAGTATAAAACAGATAAGTATTTGCTTTTATTAAAATTAAAGATGGTGTTCATCACCACGTCGGCGTATTTCTGCGACTGCTTGCCGCACATGCTGCGCCCGATTTTTAGGACAGATGAGAATTGCATCATCGGTCGCAACCACCACGTAATCTTCGAGTCCGATAGCTGCTAGTACCTGCCCTGTGGTAGTGTTAACGAGGGTAGAGTTTTTGGTATCAAGCAGAACATTCTTCCCGGAATTGACATTTCCTGCGGTGTCTTGTTCTCGCATTCTATCGAGAGAATCCCAAGAGCCGACATCATCCCACTGAAAATGCGCTCGCGCCACGGCTACATTTCCGGCCTTCTCCATTATTCCATAATCAATTGAAATATCAGGAAATTGCCCATAGAGTGACTTTATCTCGGGAATACATCCTTCAATTACTTGGGTAGTTTTGGATTGCAGCAATTCTCCAAGCTCGTCGAGCTTGCTGCCAATTTCCGGTAAATTTGCCCGAAAGCTGTCTAATAATGAATCCAAGCGCCAGAAGAACATCCCGGAATTCCATAAAAAGTTGCCGGACTTCAGGAAAGTCAACGCAGTATCGAACGACGGCTTTTCCCGGAAGGATACCGCAGGGGTTATAGATGTACCACTTCCGGCGCTGTCGATTTCGATGTATCCGTACCCTGTTTCGGGTCTGTTCGGAGGGATTCCGATGGTCACGAGTGCGTTATTATTCTCAGCATAATGCAGTGCATTATCAACGGTTTCTACGAATTGACCTAAAGTAGAAATATAATGATCCGCTGTGAGCACTGCCATAGACAGTTCACTCGCCGGCACCTGATATTTTTCTGTTAAAAACACAGCCGCGAATGCGAGGCAGGGCGCTGTATTCCTTTTACTTGGCTCAGCGACGACATTTTCAGCCGGTAAATTAGGGAGTGCTTCTCGAATCGGTGTTTGGAGAATTTCACTTGTAAAAATATAGATATGTTCAATCGGGATAAGCGGCTTGATGCGTTCGATGGCTTCCTCGATCATCATTTTCTCAGAGGTGAGGGCCAGTAATTGCTTGGGACGATTCTTACGGCTGAGCGGCCAGAAACGTTCGCCGGAGCCGCCGGCCATAATCACTGCTGTACGTATCATGTTAGTTGTTGGGTTTAGGTGGAGTATTCAGATATTCATTTGATTTGCCGCGCGGAATAGAAAGCGTTTTCCAGTTATCGCCCGCTAAATGCTTGGCAAGCAAGATAATTTGCCCGACGTGAGCACCATAATGCGTCGTCTGTCTTTCGAGTGCCTGGATGAGAGTATGCGGTTCGTTGCGTATGGTAATTTCACGAAGCAAATCATCCGGTTGCAGCGCATCCATGGTTTCGAAAAAACGTTCCCAGCCACGCTCCCAGAGGGACATGATTTGTTCAATGGAATGTTCATCCATAAACTCACCATCGCGATTACGGTCGGGTTTTTCACCATCCGTTGTAAAGATATCCGTCCACCGCGAGAGCATATTCCCGGCGAGATGCTTCATGATTATCGCAATCGAATTGGATTCTTTATCAAGGGCATAATTCAGGTCGCCATCACTGAGCTGCGCAATGGATGCATCTGCCTGCGATTTAAGCTTGCAGAATTCTTTTCTGACAGTCACGAGGTAATGTTCGGCTACCGATGTATGAGCATTCATCCATTCACCATGATGTTAATTTTGAATATGTTAAACAATTCATCTCCAGTAATTTCCGTGCAATTTGCACCGCATTGGTTGCTGCGCCTTTGCGTAAATTATCGGCCACCACCCAGAGATACGCGCCATTTTCGACAGTATCATCGAGGCGCAGGCGTCCAACGAATACTTCATCGCGGTCTTCTGATTTATACGGTGTGGGGTAATACTCATCTCTCGGCTCATCCTGAACTATTATACCTTCAGCATTTTCAAGGACTTGACGTAGTTGATCTATAGTAAACTGCCGCACACATTCGATATTCACCGACTCGCCGTGACCGCCTAATATCGGAACCCTAACGCAGGTGACGGCCACCGGCAATTGAGGAAGGTTCATGATTCTTCGCGTTTCTCGGCGAACTTTCTGTTCTTCTTCAGTAATCCCCGAATCATCAATAAATGCATGAAACACAGTATTAAATGCGATACGATGAGATGATATCCGCGCATCGGGTTCGCGGCCTTCGATTTCTGCTGTGAGGTGATCGACACCCTTTTGCCCGGCACCGCTGACCGACTGATACGTCGAGACGATGACTCTTTTGAGTTCGAATGCATCATGAATCGGCTTCAGGGCTACCACGAGCTGAATGGTAGAGCAATTAGGATTGGCAATTATACCGTGATGGTGGCGCAGATCATCAGAATTGACTTCCGGTACAACGAGCGGCACATCGGGGTGCATACGCCATGCACTGGAATTATCCACGACGACGCATCCTGCGGCAGCGGCAAACGGAGCATATTTCTTACTTGCTGCGCCGCCGGCTGAGAAAAGAGCAATATCAATTCCTTCAAAAGAATTCTCGGTAAGCTCTTCTACTTCATAGCGTTCACCGCGGAATTCCATACTGCTTCCGGCGCTTCGGGACGACGCCAACAGGCGAAGCTTCCCTACCGGGAATTCATGTTCATCGAGCACTTGAAGCATCGTACGACCGACTAAACCGGTAGCACCAACGACGGCAATGGTTGGTAATTGTAACTTCATGGATAGTATTTAATTAGGATTTATGAGGGGGAGTTTCGAGCTGGATGGAGGCAGAATTAACGCAGTACCGCTGTCCGGTTGGCATTGGTCCATCGTCGAAGACATGACCGAGATGTGCGCCGCAGTTGGAGCAGACGATTTCCGTGCGAAACATTCCGTGGCTTCGGTCGATGGCTGTGCCGACATTCTGTTCATTTGCCGGAGCAAAGAACGACGGCCAGCCGCAGCCGGAGTCGAATTTTTCTTGTGAGGTGAATAATTCTTCTCCGCAGCAGGTACACTTGTAGGTTCCTTCGGTTTTGGTATCCCAATACTCACCGGTAAAAGCACGTTCCGTGCCTTTTTCGCGGGTAATTCTATACTGTTCTGGCGTAAGCTGCGCGCGCCACTCTTCGTCTGTTTTTTGAATTTTCGGCATATAATTATTTAACTACTTGTGAAGCATGGAAATATGGCACTTCGCCACCATGCACATGACCATAGACTTGTACAGATTGTCCATTTTTCAGACCACCGATAGGGTCTTTGCCGCTATAGCTAACGAGAAAAATCGAACTTTCGGGATCCACCACATAGAATTTCTCGGGTTCGTAAGGATGCTGCTCATCAATCACCACACCTGCAGCAATTTTTACTTTGGTCGCCTGCTCGCTATCGGCTTTATTGCTGCTTTCGGAGAGAGCTTTTTTGAACGACACGGTCTGTACCTGCCCGTGTTGAAGGGCGATATAGACGACAATGGGCAGGCCAATGACGAGGGCAATGACAATAATTTTTCGCAGCATACTATTCCCTTTGAAATAAATTACTTACCGGTATTTTTGAGCTGTTCGACATTTCCTTCGTATTTCGACGGGCACTTGGTGAGAATGTCGGTAGCATGGAATTCACCGCCTTCATAACGTCCTTTGACGACAATACTTTCGGCAATATCAAAGTTATTGGGGCGAGCGCCTTCGAATATCACTTTTACTTCCTGTTTATTTTCATCGGTCATGGTAAAAGTAAAAAGATTCGATGTGCTGTTGTATTCAGCGCCTTTCTCTTTGACCCATGTGCCTTTGACCTGTACTTTTCGACCGTTTGTTTTGGCGGCTGTGAGGTTCGTATATTCAATCTTAGAGTCATTGAGTGCATAAACGCCGACTCCGGCGAAGATGACGACGAGGGCAATGCCAATTCCATAACGTAGTTTCATTGTGGAAGTCCTTTGTATTAATGTTGGTTATTGTCGAGTGCGCTGAGCTTTTGCTTCACTTCAAGCGCTGTTAGCTTTTTCTCGATGGAATTGAGATACACAACGATACCGAGCCATACGGTTAGAGTAATCATCAATACTACATAGAGTGCATTTTGGGTAAAGAATTCGTACATAGTCTTTCCTAATGAGAGTCGTGTCTCAGAGATTGTAATTGAAGAATTTTAGTGCGGATTTGCACGCTTAGCATCCAGAAGAAGAGCAGGGTAAATCCTGCAAAAGACAAGCTTAATATTACTTGTTTAATCGGATTGAGCGCTTCGGCTTGGGGACTAATCACGGGACCGATATTGACATCTCCCTTTGAGCCGGGATGCAGTCCTTCATTAATTCTCGGTATAATGAAGATAAAAAACGGCACCGTCACGGCTGCAAGTATTGCATAGACTGCACTCAGACGCGCACGCCGATCCTGGTCGTCAATTGCTGCGCGGAGAGCAAAATACGCGGCATAGATGAGCAAAAGCACGAATATCGAGGTCTCGCGCGGGTCCCAATTCCAAAAACTTCCCCAGTTGAATTTCGCCCAGATTGAGCCCGTAACGGTAGCAAGCAAACAGAAAAGAGTACCCAACGCAGCAGCGGAGGCGGAGGTAATATCATCACGGATATTCTTACGGGCAAGGTACTTGGCTGCAAAGACCATTGCAATAATATAAGCAAGTACGGCTATCCAGCTCATCGGCACATGGAAATAGAGAATGCGGGCGCGCTCTTCGAGACCGATGATGTAGGGCAATGTCAGAAGTGGGTTGACCGATATAATTTGCTGTGCGCGGAAGACGTTGTCGACGCCTTCGCGTTTGAGATTAACGATAAATGACGAGGCTGTTTCGAGCTTGTCTGCCGGATACGTATTCTCATCAAATATCAGTGTACATGTCTCCTCACGCCCGGAGAAATCCTTGGCTTGAATGGTCATATCTCGGGTAAGCGGATCGGTGACTTTGGTAGCAGGAAGTACTGTTACTCTCACGGGAACAGCATGCTGCACGCCCATTCTGTACGTAATCGTTGCATCGGCGAATGTACCGCCGGTATGTGGAAAGAGCGCAAGAATCACCATTACGGTCAGAATACTGATAGTCATTATGCGCCAATACAGCGGGCGCGGCTTATGGAGAGAGGGAAAAAAACCGAAGACTAATCCGACAGTAAAGGCAAGCGTAAATAAGACAGCTTTCATTGAATCCGTATGGGGGAGAAAGTTAGAAATTCTCACATTCTGAGAGCGAAATTACGGATAATATTTCAAAAGGAAAGCCGGGCGAATGTCTTTGTGAGAAAAACCGACCAAATTCTTCAGATGAAATGCTTCGTTAAGGTGAGAATATTCATTGATTTCGAATTTTTCGCCGGTTGGTAATTAATTTCGGTCATCACTTTTCGCATCAGGAATACGCCGAGACCGCCATGCTTGAACTTCTGGAAATACTCGTTCATGTTCGGCTCAGGTACGGATAGTGGGTTAAACGGCTCGCCATTGTCCATAATATTAATTATCATCTGTTGATTGGTAACTTCAACCATGACAATGAATTCGCGGGATTCGTCGTTGTTATAGGAGTGGCGGATAAGATTCGAGCATGCTTCATCGACAGCGAGGGCAATCTGATACGCATCGGTCTCACCGAAGCCGGCAGTATGTGCCTGAGACTCTACGAAGTAGCGAATTTGCTCCAAATCAGCAGTATTACCGCGGGCGCAGATTTGATTAGTCTGGGGTTTAATTGTAGCTACCATAGTTTTTATATGGGATAGTCAAGGAAAATTAAGCGGTGAATTTTGCGAGAGCAATCTGATCTTGCTCGACGATTTCAAAGAGCATTGGAAATCCAAGTAAATCAAATACAGTAAACACTTTAGGCTTCATTTCAGAGAGCTTTATATCTCCTCCCGTCATGCGTACTTCTTCGATATAGACCATAAATACACCCAGCCCTGCACTTGAGATATAGTCAAGTTCTTTAAAATTAACGACAATTTTGTGATTACCATCTTGAATTAAGTTACCAAGCGCTGATTCTAAATGAGGCGCTGTATGAGCATCGAGATACCCTTGGAGTTTCAGTAATTTTACGTCACCGACACTTTGATGATCGATAGTAAATTTCAAGTCGTTCATTATGTATTCCTTTGGTTGCCGTAGATAGTTTATTTGTAAATTAAATAATTTTAGTGGATTTGATGCTTTCTGCCAGGGACATGCCTGTTATTCAGGCAGAATTTTATTCGTTCCCCGAAAGATAAATGCGAGAGCCGTCATATCATCATGCTGAGGATGTCCCTGTGCGTGTCTGTCGGCTGATTTCATTACTTCACTAATTATCGTCTGTGCTGAATGTGAAGCGGGTGATCGAAGAACATCGAGCATCGGTTCGTAACCAAAGTCCTGGGCTTGAGGATTTTGTAATTCCGAGAGCCCGTCGGTAAAGAGGAAGCAGGAATCTCCGATCGATAATTCGAGTGAAAACTCCTCAAGATTGGCATCGAAAATTTTCGCCGGCGCGAGCCCAATCCCGAGACCGCGGGGCGTGACTACGGAGACACCGCCGTGTTGTTTCACTAAAAAAGGCATGTGCCCTGCTCTTGAGAGTGATATGGTTGGAGAGTTTGGCTCGAGTATCACACACGAAAGCGTTATATAGGTCTGTCGATCAATATTTCCGTACATCGTTGAATTGATTTTAGAGAGAAAATCCCGTGCTCCGGATACCTCTCGGGCGAGGGCAAGCACTACACCTTTGAGCTTGGCCATATAAAATGCCGCAGGTACTCCTTTGCCGGATACATCACCCATAAATACCGCTACTCTTCCATCCTGCAGGCTAATTACATCATAATAATCACCGCCGACTTCATTGGCAGGCAGTGAAAATGGTGCAATATCAAAGCCGCATACGGATGGAATTTTCTGCGGTAAGAGCTTGGTTTGAATCTGTCTCGCCACTTGAATTTCGTGCTGAATACGTTCGTTTTTAATCGATTCGCGGATGAGACGCGCGTTGCGGAGTGCTATCGAGATATTGTCACCGAAGGACGAGAGCACATTTACATCATCGATTTCGAACCCAAAATTCTGTAACTGAAGCACAATTAACGCGCCAATTTTTGTAGGACCTTCGTAGAGTGGAATGATAATCATCGAGCGGGCAATCGGCTTGGGGAATGCTGATATTGGAGCCAGATCTTTGCGTTCATCGAACGATTCAACCATCATTGGAGCAGTACATTCACCGATGAGCTGCTCGAACGATGTAAAATTATATAACCAGTCAATTTGTTCTTTATTAATAAACTTCATCGACGCCACCGAGCGCGCCGATTGAGAAGAGTACAATTCACACCATGCAGCTGAAGCACGCGATACATCCATCGCACGTTGGGTAAGATTATCGATAAGAGTATCAAAATCTATTGTTTCCGCAATGATTTTATTTAAATGAGTCAGCGATGATACCTCAGAATTTCTGCGGTCGACAGCCGATGCCGTAGGGAGCGACATGATTGCCGGTCCACAAAGTCTGGCTGCATACATAGAGCCAAACAACATAGCAATCCCGACTAATCCTGTACTTGCCGGTAAAAAGAATTCTATCGCCTGATGCAGGCCGGGTGGATCATTAAACACCACCATGGTACCGATAAATGTAAAGGCAAAGAATCCCACGGCCGATAGCCATGCGAGACGTTTTTTTTCTTTCTTGGTAAGTAGTGCAACCCATGGCGTTTTACCGACGGTGAGAATAAATATTATGGATAGAAAGAATACACCGATGCCGGCAAGTGGATTGTCCGACTCAGGAGCCGATGTACGCAAAAGAGCCATGACAGAATAGAGAACAACGGTACCAACCGAAAGGATTTTGGTGAATTTTTTGGTTTTTTCATTTCTCCTGATATGCAAAGCATAGTAGAGAAAAAGGCATATCTCAACGCCCATGAAGAGAAACATCGCACCGATACTGTTCATTGCTGCACCTTCAATAACGCCACCCGGACTGTTTTCATCAACAAATAGCAACATGATTATTCCGCTTACCAGGAAAATAATCAGCAATTGGAGTAATATTCGGCTGAGCCCTTCAAGGATGATTTTACCGACATTTGCCGATGAGTGCCGTACAATTTTGGATGAAACCTGTACATGGCGTGCAAGTAATATGCCGGCTACGAAGGAAATTGCAAGCATCGAACTGCTGACAAGACCGAACGAAACAGGAAGCTGCCCGGAGGCCAGAAAGACTGAGTCCAATACACACTTTAGAATCAGAGCTATACTAGCAACACTATAATATACCGGAGAATTGCTTTTATGTTCGTAATCACCTTGTATATCAATTTTCATAATTCATTGCAGGGAATAATATAGTATTTATGAGGTCATCTCCTACGCCGCAACATAACAAAAGTTTCCGAGGTTTCATTCATTTATTTTAATTTCAAATTCATGCAACATTGCAAACCATGAATCGTTCACTTTCAACATGTGCAAGCTACGATTTTTTTTTCTTTTCAATTATCCGGAAGGAATAACATCATGAAATCCCTGGTAGTAATCTTCGCGTTATCTGCTTTTGTACTCTTCGGATGCGTTACGCAAAAAGGTACGAAAGAAGATTATTTCGGTTATAACAACAGCCCGACAATCCCTGAAGACGCAGAAAAGCCTGTTGCTTCGAGCAAGCCTAAACGCTCCGCCCCGCTTATAGATACTACCACTCCGCTTGCCGATGCCCCCAAAGACGACTGGGTCAATCCCTTGACTGACGATGATGATCCTCAGGAAGACTATGTCGATGACGCCTCGCCGCAAAGTACCGCTGCTGTCGGATATCAGCCATACTCATCTCCTCAATATGTTCCGGTCATCGTACCGTGGTGGGACAGCTATTCCGGATGGATGGGCGGCTGTTACTCACGCCCGATTGTCGTCATGCGCTATCGTAACTGGTACTGGGGCTGGAATTCGTATTGTGATTGGTATTCTCCCTATTACGACTATCATCCTTGGTATGGCGGTAATTTTTCATATTACAGACCACGGTATTATGGCTGGAATTACCGATTCTGGAGACCTTGGCATCATTACCCGATTTATACCTACGGGCACACAGCTCCTGTAACTCCTCGCAAGCCAAATACCGTTCGCTCATGGGGACCAACCCGCGGTGAGCCGTCGAATTCAGGCGCCGGAGGAGTTCGCGGCACTACGGTCACCCCGACTCCGGTCTCAGCTACAACCCCTGCCATACGAAATGAGCGCGGGCAGGGCTCAGGTTCCTCTCCATCACTTCCGGCAAATTCGGGTACTACGACGACCACTATACCTACGATTCGAAATGAACGTGGCAGTTCTGCAGCCTCTCCGCAGCAGTCAGGGAATCAACATCCGTTGCACCGCAGTGAAACTACTCCTGCAACACGTATTCCTAAATCAACAGCGACCACCATTCCCTCAGGAGACGTACAACGTCATGAACGTACAACGAAGGAAGTTACTCCGCAGCCAAAAACTGAGCAACGCCCCTCAACCTCGTCTACTTCCGGCTCTGCTACGTCTCGTCCGGAACGTTCCACTTCTGCTACTCCGTCTGCTTCTGCAGCCCCCAAAAGCACACCGACTCCGAGCACAACTCCTTCAAATCCTTCAACTTCCAATTCACCGAGAGGAACAAGAAAGCCATGAAATCAACCATTTTGGTTCTTGCATTACTGTTAGGATACCGGACAGCATCTTCACAAACAATCGAAGATGCTGTCCGTCTGGCTACCCCCAACGGATACATTACCACCCGCGCCGGAGCGCTCGGTTTATCGTATGCCGGGATTGCCGATGACTATGCTGCCTTGTATTACAATCCTGCCGGACTTTCTCTGCTGACCAAGAATGAATTTTCAATAGGATTGGAATTCATGAATAACAATACCACGACGAGTTTCCTGCAGACGTCGACTCCTCTCCGCTCAAGTTTTGTGTCTCCCATTCACTGCGGTATGGTATTTCCATTTAAGACTAAAGTAGGCATTGCTGCAATAGCCATTGGATATAACAAGGAAAGCAGCTTCAACAACACGATGAAGCTAAGTGGCTTTAACTCAACTTCTTCGATTGTTCAAAGCCTTATGGAAGAGACCACTGACTTATCACAAAATCTTGCCTATCAGGTGTATCTTGCCGATACAGTCGGCACCGGTAAACTACACAGCCCGCTGAAAGGGAATGTAGAGCAAAGTGCTTTCATTTCAGAACGAGGCGGCATCCATTCCTTTACGGTAGGCGGTGGTATAGCATTATCAAAAACAGTATCAGTGGGACTCAATGTGTCGGGTAAATGGGGTAGCTATCAATATGCCAACGAATACAGTGAGCAAGACAGTAAGAACAATTATTCCATTAACGATCCCGGTACATTCACCACCGTTGATTTCACCTCTCTGGCGCTCAGCAGTGCAATAGACCAGGATTTTTCAGGTGTCAATGCTACGTTTGGACTCCAGGGTCGATTTGATAATACTTTCAGACTCGGTATGAGTATTACGACTCCTACCATCTACAGAATAGATGAGGTTTTTTCACGGACGATAAGCGCCACCTTTGATAATGGAGATAAAGCTACTCCTAAATATCCTTCCGGTGAAGAATCCTACAATGGACAAAATTCCTATGAAATCATCACTCCGTTTGTCTTTAGTGCTTCTTTTTCCTATCATTATGAATGGATTACAATCAGTGCCGCTGCTTCGTACAAGGATCTCACACAGCTGCATTTCGACGAAGCACAGCCTGCGCTGCTACGATTGAATAATCAAATTCTCACAACTCTTAACGGTTCGCTGACCTACAGCTTTGGCACCGAAGTAGAAATACCTTCCACACCGCTAGTCGTACGAGCCGGCTATACTGCTGTTTCGGCATCGTATATCAATGACATCGAGGGTGCCGAGCAAAAAATTCTCGGATTAGGGGCAGGTATTTTCTTAGCTCCTAATGTACGGCTTGATTTGCTCACCCGTTTTAATTCTTCCTCTCAGCCAAGAGTCAACTACGGCACCGGTGAAGAATCACGATTCGTCTACACATCTTCGCCGGCACAAATGTCGGTTCAATTTGTTTATCGATATTGAGTTAGAGATACATATATTTTTTCGGGAATTGCCGAATAAAAGGGCAATTCCCGTTTCTTTTTTTATCAACGTCCCCAACAAACTTCCACCACTTTGCTCTAATTTTCGTAAATTGCCAGTCAAAGTAATCGAAAACGCTCTCTTTTCTCTATGGAACAACCCTCAATTCCTCCCGGTCAATCTCTCGTCAGTCATTCTGATCCTCAACGTCCGCTCTCGGGTATTGAATTCATTGCACTACTGCTTAAGCACAAGGTTTTTCTTTTAATTACTACGATTTTAGGCGGTGGGATTACTTTTGGTATTACCCTGATGATGCCAAACTGGTACGAGGCAACGGTTAATTTTGTCCCCCCGAATAACCCACAGTCCGGCATGAGTTCGATGCTGGGGAATGTCTCTTCTGCCCTCAAAGACTTCGGTCTCGGGAAGCTCGGGAGCAAAGGTGAAGCGTATTCCTACATTGTGATCCTGCAGTCACGTTCATTTCAAGACTCTCTCATTGATAAATTTCAGCTTGCCAAAGAATATGAGCTCCCCGATTCCCTCATGGATGAAATACGCTTAACATTGAAAAAAAACATGGAGGTCAGTTATCTTCCCGATGGCAATTACACTATTACTTTTGCCTCGAAAAATCCACAGAAAGCTGCTGAAATGGCTAATTATTCCGTGATAATTGCGAATTCAATTGCTCTTAAACTTCAGCAACAGGAAGCCTCCGTCAATCGACAGTATATGGAGCAGCGTCTTACCAATGCAGATTCGACACTTTCACGGATAGGTGACTCACTCAAAAAATTTGCAAAGAAAAATCAGGTATTCTCCCCTCTCGATCAGGCGAAAGCACTTACGACTGCTCTTGCGGAGATGAAAGCTGCTGTCATCAAGCAAGAAATTCAAGTCCATACCTATAAAAATGCGTATGGCGAGGATGACCCTTCTACCAAACTACAAAAACAAAATCTCGAAGAATTACGCGCGCAAGTCTATAAAGCTGAGCATGAAGTCGGCTTCGGCGGTAACTTCGCCATGACCGATGCAATGGACGTCGGTGTCCCGTATTTACGCCTTCTGACAGACTTTGAAGCAATGTCGAAGGTCAAGGCGTTCCTGCTGCCAATGCTTGAGCAGGCACGTTTGGATGAATTCCGGCAATCTCCGACAATGTATGTGCTCGATGCTGCTGTCCCGGCGACAAAAAAAGCTCGGCCAAAACGTAGCCTCATCGCCGGCGGCGGAGCACTCGGCGTGCTCATCCTCGGCTCCTTATTTGTACTTCTGCGCTATCGCTTGAGTTCCCTTACTAATTGATTCCATAAAATGTACGATTATCTTATTGTCGGTGCCGGGTTCTCCGGTTGTGTCCTTGCTGAAAGAATTGCCAACGAATTAGGAAAAAAATGTCTCCTGATCGATAAACGTAATCATATCGGTGGAAATGCGTACGATTATCATAATGAGCACGGTATATTAATCCATAAATACGGCCCTCATATTTTTCATACAAACTCGCAGAAAGTAGTCGACTATCTTTCCCGCTTTACCAAATGGAACGAGTACGAACACAAAGTACTGGCATTAGTAGACGGCAAATATATCCCGGTACCCTTTAATCTCAATTCCCTGCATCAGATATTCCGCTACGAAAAAGCGATTCATTACGAGAAACTACTCCTCAGTAATTTCGGCTACGGTTCGAAAATTCCCATCCTGCAATTACGCACTTCTCTCAATCCCGAAATTGTTGAGCTCGCCGAGTTTATCTACCATAAAATCTTCTTGAACTATACCATCAAGCAATGGAATCTTGATCCTGAAGACCTGGATCCCGCCGTCACAGCCCGCGTACCGGTCTTGGTAAGCCATGATGACCGGTATTTTCAGGATAGCTTCCAATCAATGCCGCGAGACGGGTATAGTGAAATGTTTCAGAATATGGTCGGCAATAATCCCAAGATTGACATCGCCCTCAACACAGACTATTCGGCTATCGTGAAAGCCACACAATTCAACAAGCTTATCTTCACCGGACCAATCGACGAGTATTTTGATTATTCGTATGGTCCGTTGCCGTATCGGAGCTTGAAATTCGAACATGAGACCTATGATTACGAACATTATCAGCCGACAGGTACAGTCAATTTCCCGAATAACTTTGACTATACACGCCGCACGGAAATGAAATATCTGACATTTGAACGGAGCTCCAAAACGACATGTATGGTGGAGTATCCTCAGCCGTTTATTATCGGTGAGAACGACCCCTATTACCCGATACCTCAAGCTTGTAATCATGACTTATATAATAAATACGCCCGTGCCGCTGAAAAAATCTCGGATACCGTCACTTTCTGCGGTCGTCTGGCAGACTATAAATACTACAATATGGATCAGGTTGTAGCTCGGGCACTCCATATCTTCGAGTCGAAAATCTGTGTAAAAGATGCAGGTCTTTAAGGATACGATTACTTTAAATAATTAGAAGGTGTACCATGAAAACTATAACAATCGCCGGCGCAGGACTGGTCGGTTCGCTCGTTGGTGTATATTTAGCAAAAAAAGGACATTCCGTTCATATTGTTGAGCGGCGCCCGGACATGCGCAAAGAGACTATCAGTGCCGGCCGATCAATTAATTTAGCTCTATCTGACAGAGGGTTACGCGGACTGCAAGGTGCCGGTATCGATCAAGATATCCTCAATGTCGCCATACCTATGCGCGGCAGAATGATGCACTCGACGACCGGTGAGCAGACATTTCAGCCCTATGGTCTTGAGCATCAGGCGATTCATTCGGTGTCACGTGGTGGTATCAATATGGCATTAATGAATTGTGCCGAGAAATTACCCAATCTCACTATCAGCTTTCATCAACGTTGTCTCGATGTCGAGCTTGATTCTGCTACACTCGTTGTACAGGATGCCGTCACCAACAAACGCAGCTTCATCGAAGCAGACTGCATCATTGGCGCCGACGGCGCATATTCGGCTGTTCGTGAAAAAATGCAAAAAACCGATCGGTTTAATTACTCACAGACCTATATCGAGCATGGCTATAAAGAGCTGACAATCCCTGCCGGACCGAACGGAGAATTCCTTCTCGATAAAAATTCTCTTCATATTTGGCCTCGGAAGCAATTCATGCTCATCGGGTTACCTAATTTGGACGGCACATTTACCTGCACACTCTTCTTTCCGTTTGAGGGTAATCCTTCGTTTGAGTCTGTCAACACCGAGAACGAGATCAAAGCGTTTTTTGAAGAATACTTCCCCGATGTGATTCCCCTGATGCCTAATTATATCAAAGACTTCCAGCATAATCCCGTGTCGTCGCTCGTCACTGTACGCAGCTTTCCGTGGTCTCACAAAGACAAAGTGCTCCTTATTGGCGATGCAGCCCACGCGATTGTTCCGTTTTTTGGTCAGGGTATGAATTGCGGTTTCGAAGACTGCACCGTACTGAGTGAATGCCTTGATAAATACGATGAAAATGACTGGGAACGCGCATTTAAAGAATTTGAAATGCTGAGAAAACCTAATTCCGACGCAATTGCGCAGCTCGCACTCGACAATTTTATTGAGATGCGTGATAAAGTCGCTGATGTTGAATTCCAACGCCGAAAGAAAGTCGAACGACTCCTGCAGGAGCAGTTTTCAGAGCAGTTTATTCCGCTGTATTCGATGGTGACCTTCAGCCATATTCCGTATCATGACGCACTTACCCAAGGTAAACAACAGGATTATCTCATCGATCAGCTTCTTGCAATTCCACAGGTGGAATTGGACTGGAATTCACCCGAAAATCAAGCCCAAATCCTTGCAATTATGACGCGGAAATAGCCAAAAAATGGCGATTATCGACCAAGTACTTGGTGGTAAAGTTAATATTCTCACTTGTTAAAACCCCAAAAATCCGATGTGATTTTTTGGGGTTTTGTCTGTAACATTCACAAGCAGCCGTAGCGTGTATTTTTCGCAACTTCTATTATTTTAAAGATATTACAACTGCATTTCCTTCCAAGGCACTCTGCCTGCATGAGGCGATTCGACCGGTCAATTGCCGAAAAATCCCTTCCCGAATCCTCTCTTTCTCCCATCTATTCACCGTGAAAAGTCCATTGGCATAATGGTTGTACTTCCTGTTGTAGAAAACACGACACAGATTCCAGACATATTACTGATAAATACAGGAGAAACTCATGCCATCAGCAGTCTCCGGTGCGGCAAGGATTCGCACCAATACTCCATCTGAAAACGCCTATAATGCCCTTCAATCGGCAAGTACAAATATTGCACTACGTCAACTGCGACTCTCGACCGGAAAGCGTATCAACTCTGCAGCCGACGATGTGGCCGGGTATATCACCTCACGGTCGTTGCTTGCACGCAACGGCGCATTAAAGGCCGCACTCCGCGCGGCGGGCGATGCTATCAACGTGACGAACATCGCGCAGGACAGTTTTGATAATATCAACGATCTCCTTACCAAGATTAAAGATGCGGCCGGTGCTGCTTCATCGGGTGCTTTAGGAAGTGATGAAAAAGTAGCACTTGCCAAGAACGCTTATCGATTCGCGCAGCAGATTCAGACAATTGTTGACTCGACCGTTTTCGGCGGGCGACAATTGATAGACGGGAACTTTTCGGGTGACTTCGTTATCGGATTTAATGCCGCCAATACACTTCTGACGCTCTCGCTTGACCTGACAACTAATGTAAGTGCAAGTAATTTTGACATTACCAACGGTAGCTTCTTGGTAGCCGTCACCGGTAACGGAAGCTTTGCGGGAGTCTCGGGATTGGATCTCAACGATCTCAATGCGGTAAATACTGCTAATCTCGGGATTTTCAGTACAGCCAATATCGGTACTACATTGTCGAGCTTATCGATTGCTCTCAATAATGTTAATAAAGTCGCCTCCTATCTCGGAGGAATCACGAATCGCCTTACCTCGCAGGAAGATGCGCTTAAGTCACAGATTACCAATTATAATGCTGCAATTTCTAGAATTGAAGATACCGACGTCGCGCTCGAACAGCTCGAACTCGTCAAAGCACAATTCTTACAGCAAACATCCATCACGACGCTTGCACAAGCCAATCAAAGCCCGCAGGCATTCCTGCAATTGATTACAGGACGATAAATAATCAAGGGTGACAAAGAATAATCACAGGAGGATAGGGATAATCACAGGACGATAATCTACGTACACATGGAAGTGTAGAGGAGAAACCCCGAAGGCAAGGATGCTTTCGGGGTTTCATATTTTTAATCGAATGGTATCGACGACCGGCAGGATTAGATTTTCTTATTAAGGACCGTAGTCGATGCCTGGTCGGTGGGCATAATTAACATATCCTGAATGCTGACATGTTTTGGACGGGTAATACAATACATCACCGCATCGGCGACATCTTCCGGAGCGAGCGGCGTATAGCCCTGATAGACTTTTTCTGCGCGTTCGGTATCGCCTCTAAAGCGGACAAGTGAGAATTCCGTCTCGACGAGTCCGGGGTCTATATTACAGACGCGAACTCCCGTTCCGTTGAGATCCAACTGCATCGCCCGCGAAACAGCCCGCGCTGCATGCTTGGACGCGCAATAGACATTCCCGGCAGGATATACTTCCCGACCGGCTATAGAAGAAATATTGACAATTATCCCATCCTGACGCTTGACCATGCCGGGAAGCACCGTGCGTGTCACATACAGCAATCCCTTGACATTCGTATCAATCATCTCGTCCCAATTCTCAAAATCACCATCCTGTATTTTATCAAGCCCACGCGATAATCCTGCATTATTGATTAATACATCAATAGCCGCCCATTCACTTGCAAGCGCGGAGAATACATTTTCCACAGAGTCTTTATCGCGCACATCACATGTCGCGAGTATCACCTGCGCCGAGTATCGCGTTTTGAGCTCTGACGCCAGTTCATTGAGACGCTCACGGCGACGTGCGAGCAGGACAAGCCGGGCACCTTCCGCTGCACATGCCTCGGCACATGCACGCCCGATACCGCTTGATGCGCCGGTAATCACTACGGTTTTATTGGTTAATTTCATAATAATAGAAATACAGTAAACAAAAAAAGACGATTGCGCAGTTAGCACGCAATCGTCCTTTTAAAATTTGGGGTTCGCTCGTGTTTGAGAGAATTAGCGAACGTCTTGCGTCACAAATGGAAGCAATGCTAAATGACGGGCATACTTAATTGCTTTGCAAATTTGACGTTGCTGATACGCATTGACACCGGTAATACGACGTGGCAAAATTTTGCCTTGGTCATTGATGAACCGGAGAAGCGACTTTGGATCGAGATAATCGATGGTACGATTTTCGCCCATCGGGTTGTTTTTCTTCTTCACCGGTGTGCGCTGCTTGTTGCGTCCTGCCGGTGCGAACGGGTTGTTTACACCGTTTCTTCCACCTGCGTTATTGGGGCTGAATCCTTGTTGTCTCATTTCGTTGTTTCCTTTGAATCTTTAATAGCTTTTGTTTTTTCAAAGCGTTTGTTAAATCGTTCTACCCGTCCGGCAGTATCAATCAACATTTGCTTGCCCGTAAAGAACGGATGACTTTTAGAGTCAATTTCGAGCACCATTTTCTCGCCTTTGTAGCACGAGCGAGTGTGAAATACCGAGCCGTCGGTCATCACTACTTCGACTTGTTGATAATACGGATGAATACCTTTTTTCATTATCTCTGTTCCTTTGCGATAGCTTATTTAGAAATATCAATTTTATCTACTTCGGCTAAGTCATTCACTTTTACAAAACGCTCTACGAATTTAATAGAACCTTTGTCGGAACGGAAGCCCTTAATTATTTTAACATTTATACGCGAATCAATAGATTTTTTCTTCAGCTTATCACCGAAGGTTTGTTGCTTTGCCATGAGAAAAACTCCTGTATTTGAGGGGGGTTGAACGTTTAAGAACTGCAAAAATACGCCTTAAACCGCTCATAGCCAAACACTTTTTTAAATAATCCTTTCCGGTATCCTGACTTTCGCAGGAAATTTATCAAAAATGCGCGGTATTCGGGTAGAAGTGCTGTCGGTACAGTGTCAGAAAATCCTGCAAGATGTCTCTATATGCTGGTAGTTGAGCTAATGTGATGTGGAGTCGGAGACCTTGGAATAAATAATCTGCCGAGGAATTGGTTAATTTCGATGCGGAGGGTGGTTTATTTCGCTTTAATTTCTTCAAAATCATTGAACCATACGCAGCAATCAAATTCTTCGCCGCTCGCAAGTAAGAATGGCACATTAAAAATCAATACCCTTCGAGCTTGCTGCAAATCTCGTTTTCGTGGAGTAAAATCGACGTCAGCTCGATAATCAAACTGCTTGAGTAAGTCTACAAAAATCGATGAAATCGCGGTAAGTACACTTTGGAAGATTTGTTTTTGCTTTGCTCCCTGAACATAGTGACTGTCTCCCCGCAAATGAGCAAGCTTTTCAAAATCATCGAAGTTACCTTCGATTGTTACGGAAATATCGATTTTGCCGGTTATTACTCGTATACTTATTTCTTCGGCATGTTCATTCTCATTTTTCCTGGCACCTTTACCGTCGAGGATGGCAATATTCTCTTTGATAAACGATGGCAACTCAGAAATAAGCGCCGATTGAATTTTATCGTTGAAACGATTAGCCACAGCATGACGGAAAGCACCTTCACGGGATTCGTCGTCAAATACGCGTTTCAGCAATGATTCAAGGAATTGCTTCTGCACATACGTCCGCTTGATAAGCCCTTTAAAGTACCTGCGTTCCTCGCCTATTAAGTTGTCCCGGTCAGCACAAAGCAGCACACGAACGGGAGTCGGGCGCACAATTTCCTGCAGTTTTTTCGCCAAAAAATTAATATTCTTGAGTCCGATTTTCTGATTTTGGGGTATGTTGCTGCCCGATGACAAATTTTCCGAAATGCACACATCGCTTATATGCTTGTCATCCTGCACCGTACGATAGGCATCTTCCCCATTATCGGCGACTACTACTTCGCATCGGTTTCCAATCATGGAAGAAAAAAACATCTGAAATGAGAGGTCATCATCGACGAGCAATATTTTATGAAACTTTCCTTTCGGATTGCTTTTGTCGAGCCCGTGAAAATCTCCATCCTTTACCTCCGTGATACTCTTACCTTCTTTTGTTTCGCGCACCGTTTTAAACACCTTACTGATACGCGGATAGACGGATGTCACGTCAAATGGCTTCAGCAAATACTCAATAACGCCTAACTGATTAAGCCGTAAGACAATTGATTTTTCCTGAACGGCTGAGGTAATAACTACCGGAGTAAGCATTCTATTGGGAATTTTCCGCATCACCTCGAGCATTTCTACGCCATTCATGATTGGCATTCGAAGGTCAAGGAACACGATATCCGGGGATTCTTTGTTGACTGTCTGGAGACCGTCAAGACCATTTTCGGCCTCGAGCACGGAACAGAAAGGAAATTTCTTGGTGATAAAACGTGACAATACCGTCCGGCTGACTCGCTCGTCATCTACAATCAAGACTTTTAACGTCGATGTGAGTGTTGAGATTTCCATAGACCTGTCACATTTTTAGTAATTTTAAGCGTAAAATTACAAGGAAATTAGCTTATATTTTATGATTTTTTTCATATTTATGCACACAACCCGCCGATTTTTGATGTCAGCGGGTTGTGAACACACATTTCAAGTAATTGTAAATTACCTTAACTCAGCATGTTACTTATTTTAACATTTTTTCGCTTATGGATTTTGCCTGCAAGAAAAGTAACAAATAATCCCGTCCGCCGGCCTTTGAGTCCGTACCGCTCATATTAAACCCGCCGAATGGATTTCCGCCTACCAATGCACCCGTACATTTACGATTTAAATAGAGATTGCCGACGAAGAATTCATCACGCGCCTTGGCAAGTTTTTCTTTATTATCAGTATAGACAGCGCCGGTCAAACCGTAAATCGTATTATTGGCGATTGCAAGCCCGTCATCAAAATTCTTGGATTTAATGACTGCTAGTACCGGTCCGAAAATCTCTTCCTGAGCTATTCTTGCCGTTGGAGCAACGTCTGCAATCACCGTCGGCTCGATGTAATAACCGTTCTTTCCGGCGATCTTATTTCCACCGTTCAAGAGCCGACCTTCCTGCTTGCCTATTTCAATGTAATTTAAAATTGACTTCTCGGCTTTAGCAGAGACCACCGGACCGCAGAAAGCATCCGAAATTGGATTGTCGACCTTGAGCTGCGCGACCGCATCGGAGAGCTTTTGGGTGAACGTATCGTAAATTGATTCATCGACAATTACCCGTGAGCATGCCGAACATTTCTGCCCCTGAAAGCCAAACGCCGCGGCAACGACACCCTTGACTGCCACGTCCACATCCGTCTCGGCATCAACGACGATCGAGTCTTTACCGCCCATTTCAGCTACGACGCGCTTGATCCAAATCTGTCCGGGCATTGTTTTGGCTGCCAGTTCATTGATTCTGAGACCGACTTCCATCGAACCGGTAAAAGAGATAAACCGTGTTTTCGGATGCTGTACGAGATAATCACCTGCCTCTGCTCCGCTGGCGACGAGATAATTCAGCACGCCGTCCGGAAGACCGATTTCACGCATAATTTCCGAAAACAGCCAGCCCATCATCGGCGAGTCGGACGATGGCTTGAGGACGACTGTATTACCGCAGACAATCGCCGCAGCACTCATTCCCACCAAGATAGCAAACGGGAAATTCCATGGCGGAATGACCACACCTACGCCAAGCGGCAGGTAAATCATTTCGTTCTTTTCCCCTGCAATCGGCACAATCGGCTGCTTGCCGCCATAGCGAAGAGCTTCACGACCGTAAAAGTCCAGAAAATCAATCGCTTCACACGTATCAGCATCTGCTTCGAGATAGTTTTTACCTACTTCGGAGATCATCCAGGCGTTGATCTCAAGGCGACGATCACGTATCACATCGGCTGCTTTGAACAGAAAATCTGCCCGCTTTTCCATCGGAACATTTTTCCATGTTTCAAAAGCTGCAAGCGCTGCCTGCATGGCTTTTTCTGCGTCGTCCTTGCCGGATTTTTGGAAAACACCGATCGTCTCATCGAGACTTGCCGGATTGAGAGAAGTGGTCTTGCCGGCTGTGATAACTTCCTGACCATTAATAATATTAGGATACTCTTTGCCAAACTGAGCGCGCACACTGTCAAGCGCTGCACGCTGCTTTGCAGCAATTTCGGGGTTTGTGAAATCTAAATAGACTTCATTTGCGAATTCTTTCATTGATGACCTAAAATATGAATAAAACGACCATTTTATTGTCGCCGGTTTGACGATTAGAAGCGATATTATTGTCGCACAATTCCATTCAAACCCGACTGGAAAGTACTAGTTTTCTACTTTATTAATTTAAATTCGACTCTTCTGTTCTGCGCCCGACCATCATCGGTGTCATTCGTCGCCTTGGGCTTGGTCTCGCCATAGCCGATGGCGACCATCCTGTTGATTTCAATCGTCTTGGCAAGGAAATTCATCACCGACTGAGCTCGTTTTTCGGAGAGAATACGATTCGCTTCGTCCTTGCCCACAGCGTCGGTATGAGCGCCGATTTCGACGCGTACCGATTTATTCTCCATCATAAATGCCCGTAACTTCTCGATTTCGGGTTCGCTCTCCGGACGCAGATCCCACTTCCCGGAGTCAAAGAAAATATTCTTGAGCGTAAAAGTCATTCCCTGTTCAATAGCGATTGTAATTGCCGTAATCATTAGGTCTTTCTTGACGTTTTCACCACGCTTTGTAGCCCTGAGATCCGCCTCGACCGTCGTGGCGACATAGTCGGGCAAGGATGCAGTGAGACGATATTCTTTGCCTTCTTTGATGGGCAACGAATAATTGCCGGATGCATCGGTTTGGATCTTCTTGACAATTTCGAGCGTGACGGCGTCTTCGATGGTAATTGTCCCTACTTTCGGTGCTCCTGCCTGATCCGTCAGGCGGCCGGAGAGCGTCGTAACCGGAAACTTGAGCACAAAATCCTTGGTTATCGTGTCGCCTTTGCGCGTGGTCAGAAGATTAACATTGTCCTTGGCTTCAATAAATCCCGCACTCGTGACCCGAGCTTCATAGCTTTTGCCTTCGGGAATAATCGTCTCGTATTCACCGGTAAACTTATCGGATTGCACCGTAATCGGCGCGGATTTATCGGCAGTAGTAGAGAACGTGAGCTTGGCGTCGAGCTTGGTACCATCCTCGCCGGTGACCAATCCACGCAGAACAGTCACCTTCGGCGG
>JBPOHH010000282.1:0-2083 GCA_052035765.1 Bacteroidota bacterium | reverse complement strand
TTACCCCTTTGCCGACTCCCTGACCGAGCCATTGTATATAGGCGAGAATTGCCCGCATTTCGCGGCTGTTGGTGTCGAGGAGGAGTCCGTTCAAGCTGCGTACAAAACAGTCATTGACCCGCTTGGTAATCGTCTCGACCGTGGCAGAGCGTTCTCTGAATTTAGGATACGTCGAGAAGACCGCCGAATAGTTATTCCCCCACGGTCGTGTTCCGGCATCAAGGTGGCAATTCTGACAGTTCATTCCGTTGGTCGTCTGCCCGAGAATTCCCTGCGGACCAAAATACTCGGCTGTATGTGCAATTAATTCACGACCATAGAGAATTTCGGCTCCTGTGCCCATGGAATCGACGAGCGTAATATCAGGCGCAACCCATGCGGAATCAACAAGATCGTAATAACCAACAGTTTGGGAATCTCCATTTGGTCCCAGAGAATGCATACTCCCATAAGCCATTAAAATTCCAACACTTACTATACCTGCTATCGGAATTATCCATCGCCGGAATACATGGGACGCTCTGTCACTGCTTGTCATCGTGAGGATTGTAAATGTTGGATCGTTGGAACTTGTTGTGGAACATAGAATTTTGCCGTAGGGGCGAATCGCATTCGCCCAAGTCGTGCTAGGGTTTGGGCGAATTCAATTCGCTCCTACGTTCGGTTAATTACCAAACCACAACATTGTCATAGAACCTTACTTTTTCAAACGTATACGCATACTTCGATTAAGGAATCGACCTTCGGGAGTTGTTTCAGGGAATTTATCGGTCTCGGTTTCCGTTGAAATGATGAATTTATCACCGGACAACGAACGGATATAATCCTCGGTCACTTTCGCACGCTTTTGGGATAATTGCTGATTCCCGGTGCCGGAGCCGAGCGCGTCGGTGCTGCCATAGACAGTTATCGACGTACCGGCAGGCAATGGCTCAATCATTTGCTTGAGCAAGTCTTTATTGGATTGTGAGAGTTCGCTGCTATTATAGTCAAATCTCAGAATTGCTTTAAAATTATCAAGATTCAGCTCGACTTGCTTGTTCATGAGCGTAGAGACAGCAATGGTCTTGCTTGCTGAAGTATTGAGTGACCGTGTCGTAGCATCAGCCGTGAACGTAAACTCTTTCTGTTCACTTGAAATACGACATTTCAGCGGTAAGGTCATTGTTGGCAGAATATTCTCCGTTACCGGCTTTTCGAGGCAATTACTCGAGATCACTACTTTTTCGGTCGGCGGAATATTCCGCGCCTCGACTGTTGCTGAGGCAATACCATTTACTTCTGAATATTGATTACGACTTACGTATTCCTGCAAGGGTGCATTCTGCACGAGAATATCGACACGACGATTTTCAACTCTCCCCTCGGGGAAGTCCTGATTCGACGGATTCCGCGGCATGACGGCACTCTTACCGGTGATTCTTCCCTGTTCGACACCGAGCCCAACGAGCGCTTTTTTAACTGCTTCTACCCGCGCACCGGCGAGTTCTGCTCCCTGAGGTTCATCTTCTGCGCCACTGGTAGCACCCTCAAGCACAATCGTCGCTTTCGGATTATTTTTCACAATTTTCGCAATCTGCGTGAGAATCTGACGGTGATTTTCAACCGGATTCACGTTCGGCGTTTTTTGCAGATCTGCCGGTTTTGTATCATATTTTTCAGGAATGTCGGCAGATTGCTTTTGAAAAAACACTGCATTGACAAGCGGCGGCGACGACAGAAGTTCATTACCGGAATGCACTTCGCCGCGTATATCTGTGATTTGCAACGCGAGCACCGGTTTTGGCGGCGGCGGAGGTGGCGGTGGCGGCGGAGGTGGCGGCGGTGGCGGCGCGGGTGTAGTATCCACTTTCGGCGGTAAGACGCTGAATCGAAGCCCGAGTTCAATGCGAGCGCCGAGGAGTTTCCAGCTAGCGTCCGATACGATATTGGAGAAATTATAATCGACCAATACCTGTTGCGTAAAGAAGGTGTTGGCACCAATTTTCAGCATATTTTCGAGTCCGGCGCTGAGACCAAAACCCGTTGATTTCGTTGCTATTTGTCCGGCTGCTACCTGACGTACTTGCGCGTTTTTATCGAC
>JBPOHH010000021.1:0-5100 GCA_052035765.1 Bacteroidota bacterium | reverse complement strand
ATGTATAGACACGTCCGAGGGACATTGCGCTCGCTTCGGCATATAACTGACCCGACTGCGACAAATATGCTTTCCCGAGGTCGAAGTATTCTGTTTCGAAGAGAGTCGAAGTGCCTTCACATGCATTCGGCGTGAGCAGGGGAGAATCCATCAGGCGGAAGCCGTTACCATCAAAGAAATCGCGGATAGCTTTCACGACAGCCGAGCGAACACGCATGATGGCGTGCTGACGGGCTGAGCGTAACCACAGGTGACGATGTTCCATCAAAAATTCGGTGCCGTGTTCTTTAGGTGTAATAGGATAATCCTTTGACAATGCATAGATATGAATGTCGGTCACATCAATTTCAAATCCGCCCGGAGCGCGTTCTTCGGCACGAACGGTACCGGTAATTGCGACGGAGGATTCTTGGGTGAGTGACTCAGCATTGGCAAATACTTCTTCAGCGACATTCGGCTTAAACACCACGCATTGGCAGATACCGCTGCCGTCACGGAGCTTGATGAATTGTAATTTACCTTTGCCGGTCCGGTCATAGACCCAGCCGCGGAGTGTGACGACCTGTCCGACTGCCTGAGAAAGGTTTTCGATCGTTTGATAAGATTTATAGGGAGACATCATAAGAGTCCTTTTTATAGTAATGAATTGTGGAGTTGTGTTGAAGTAACTATCCGATAACTCGGAAAATGAATCAATTATTCCATTGTTTTTTGCCAAACGTAGGTACAAAAATCACTATACTCAATCGGTGCGGAGTCGAAGGTACTGTCGCTAACTATTTCACCGCCTGCGATGGTTGTCTCGTTTGTATGTACCGGCTTGGTGCCTTTCATGGTAAGTACCGTTGAGGCACTATGGAATACTAATGTAAAAAGGCGCGGCGATTGATCACACGCGCCTTCGATTGTATATATAAATGCGCTTTCGGCTATACCGTCGCCATCGACATCGTCTGTTTCGATAGTGGAGACTAATCCTTCTCCCATATCACAGAGGTTTTCATTGTCGTCGTGCCATGTCCAGAGGAGCTTGCATTTGCCGCTGTCGAGGACATAATTATACCCGAATATCTCCTGAACTCCTGCATCGACACCTGTTTTGAAGTTCTGGCTTACCAAGAGTATATTCTCACCGTTTGCATCCGACCATCGTGCGCCGCCGAGTAATTCACCTGTAAAAGTGCATCGTGGAGGCAGGGAATCCTGCTGAAAGACCAGCGGGGTAAACTCACGGTTCGACCCCGAGTGTCCTGTACATGCAAGCAACCCGATAATCAAGAAAATCAACACGTTGAAGATAACATTCATGGGTTGGTATCCATCCGTCCATGAGGAATTATTTCTTCTTGGAGCGTTTACGAACGGTAGCTGCACCATCTGCCTGACCGGCATCGACCACTTTACGTGGTCTGCCCATTTTTTTAGGCGTCGCAGGAGCTGATTCGGTTGTTACTTTGGGTTTTCTGCCACGTTTCGCGGGAGCTTCAGCCGGCATTGGTGCCGGTTTGGGTTTTCTGCCGCGTTTTGCTGGCTTTTCCGCCGGAGCATCAGCGGTCTTTGCCTTGCGTCCACGCTTCGCTGTTACGTTCGATGCAGCGGAAGAGGTCGTTGCAATGGGTGCAATAAAGTTGCTCCACTTATACTCTTGCGGTATGCGGCGACCTTCTTGTGCGAGCTCGACGAGATATTTTGCAGTATGATGGAGGACCCATTCAAAATTCTCTTCCTGTACCGAGGATTTTTCGGCATCGGGAGCCGGATTGAGATAATCGATTGCGTACGGAATATCGTCCTGAACGGCGAATTCGATGGTATCCATATCATAATCAAGGGCATTGACGATTTTTAAACAGTACTCTTCGAGCTGTTTTTTACGTTCGGGAGTGAGCGTGAATCCCGCTACATAGCGCAGATGATGCGGATTACGCGGTTCGTACGGCATAATATGAATGTATTTTTTCCCAATCACATAGCAGCGGTAGTATTCCGTGAAATCGACGGCAGCTTGAAGTGTCATTACTAAGTCGTTTGTTTTATTATACGCTTCAAATAGTTCGCGGGGATTATCCACTTTATAGACATGTTTCCATCCGCCGCCGGCATGTGGCTTTAAGAATGCCGGGAAACCCACATATTCAAAAATCTCTTCCCAATTTAAAGGATAAATCAAATTGCGCATGGAGTCGGCTGTCGTTTCCGGCGGATGATTTTTACTTGGTAAAAGTACAGTCCGGGGAACGGGGATACCGATTTTTGAAGCGAGAGCATAATTAAAAAACTTGTCGTCTGCACTCCACCAGAAAGGATTGTTGACCACTCTCGTGCCTGTAAGCGTAGCATTTTTAAGGACTGCCCGATAAAAGGGAATATCCTGCGAGATCCTGTCGAGAATAACATCATACTTCATAAGATCTGCCATCTTTACTCCGCCCACTTTCACAAATTCTGCAGATATACCATCTATATTCATGCTGTTGATACGCTCAACAAGAGCGGGTGGAAATGTCGATTCCATCCCGAATAAAATACCGATAGTCTTCATAAACTGTTCCTTTTAAAATGAAAGAATAAATGTCGTTGTTGTGTTTAATAGTGCAAAATTACGAATTTATTTTGTTCAACTTAGGTGGATTTTCGAATTCAACGTTTCACCGACCCAAATCCCGTACGATATGGAGGAAGAATTTGAAGGTTCTGGGTGGAACGATGGGCGTTGTTTTGTAGTGCGATTGCAATTGTCTGAATTTTCAGAGTAATTGTTTCTTATTACCCATAAACTTCTAACAAATTTCTCATTCGATTTTGCGTAAGGAAGCCATTTTACGTAATTTGCTTTTGAATTTCGGATATCTGAATATTATTGGGAGAAATTGAATGGGAATTGATTTGTCAAGTAGGGCACTTGCCGCGGTAGAGTCGGCTACCCTGAAAATTGCGAGCAGAGCTAAGTCTATGATTAAAAACGGAGTGGATGTTATTTCTCTCTCGACGGGTGAGCCGGATTTTGATACACCGGTTTGCGCTAAGCAAGCAGCAATTGATGCTATCAATACAAATTTTACCCACTACACCGATTCAAACGGAATTTACGAGCTCCGCGCTGCCGTCGCCGAAAAGTTTCGAATGGAAAATGCACTCTCCGATGCAACAGCCGAAACGGTCATCATCACCACCGGTGCCAAGCAAGCCCTGATGGATGTACTCGGAGCTATCTGTAATCCCGGCGATGAAGTCATTGTGTTTGCACCCTATTGGGTCAGTTATCCGGCAATGGTTACCCTCAACGGAGCCACACCGGTCATTCTTTCTGCCGGCATAGATGCACATTTCAAAATCACTGCCGCTCAATTAGCACAGGCACTGACTCCCCGTACGAAATGTGTGATCATCAACAGCCCCAACAATCCCACCGGTATCATGTATACTCCCGAAGAATTACAGGAGTTTGCCTCCGTTCTAGCCGATCATTCGTGCTATGTGATGAGCGATGAAATTTATGAAAAAATACACTACCGTACGGTGAAACACTGCAGTATCGGATCATTCGACTCCCTCAAGGGCAGAGTAATTACCGTCAACGGCGTTTCAAAAGCATACGCGATGACCGGGTGGAGGATTGGATTCCTCCATGGCCCCATTTCACTCCTTTGTGAGGCGGGTAAAGTACAGGGACAGACGACCTCCAATCCCAACTCCATCGCTCAAATCGCCTCCCTTGCTGCACTCATGCACGGTGCCGAGGATGTCGAAAAAATGAGAACATCCTTCGAGCACCGCAAGCGACTCATCTGTTCGCTTTTGTCCGAAATTCCGGGGGTGCGATTTCTTGAACCGGATGGCGCATTCTATGTATTTGTCGATATTTCCCAGGCACTTACACCGCGGGTGAGTACTTCTGCAGCATTTTGTGAAGTTTTGCTCGAAACCTATCATCTGGCATTAGTGCCCGGTGAAGCTTTCGGGGCCGGAGGATTTGTGCGGTTTTCGTTCGCTGCGGCTGAAGAGACCATCGTCAAAGCACTCGTGAGATTTAAGAAATGTATTGAAGAACTTGGCAACTAATCATAATGTACGGAGAGGATGAACTATGAGCACTCTGCATTTACACAACAACAGAAAAGACTATACCAAGGGCACACTCAGCGAGGAACATGTCTGTGATTCGCCGTTTGAACAGTTTACATTATGGTTTCAGGAGGCCAAAGATGCTTCCGTCCCGGAGCCCAATGCCATGACTCTGGCGACAGCAACTGTCGATGGAAGACCATCAGCACGGATTGTACTTCTGAAAGAAATGGACGAACACGGGTTTATGTTCGCAACGAATTATGACAGCCGAAAAGGCAAAGAACTCGAAAGTAATCCTGAAGCCGCACTGCTGTTTTTTTGGAGCGAGCTCGAGCGTCAGGTACGCATCGAAGGAGTCGTCGAGAGAGTCACTCCGGAAGAATCTCTGCTTTATTTTCAGAGCCGTCCTCGTGAAAGCAGAATCGGTGCTTGGGCATCACGTCAGAGTGACATAGTCGATGGTGGAAGAGAAGAGATCGAGTCGTCCTATAGGGCGATGCTGGAGAATTTTACCGACGATATTCCATTACCGCCGTTTTGGGGCGGCTATCGTCTCAAGCCGACGTATTTTGAGTTCTGGCAGGGGAGAGAAAGCAGACTCCACGACCGAATCTGCTATACTCTCAATGAAGTCGATGATTGGGATATCGTGCGGCTCTACCCGTGATAATTCTACAACTGTAATCAGATGATACAAATACAAAACATAACAAGAATGGTAATCCGACATACGTATGAATAATTACAGCGTTCTGATAGTTGAAGATGAGAGAATTGTCGCAAAAGACATACAGACTACTCTGATCAAGCAAGGATATCAAGTAGCCGGTATCGCATCTACGGGAGAACAGGCACTCGAAATGATTGCGGTACACCGTCCGGATGTCGTGCTCATGGATATCAAGCTTGAAGGAGATCTCGACGGTATTGAAACCGCTGAAAGAGTCAAAAATCTCTATGATGTACCGGTCATCTTTCTGACTGCCTTCTCTAATACGGGCATTGTCGAACGCGCCAAACTCAGCAATCAAT
>JBPOHH010000906.1:0-2661 GCA_052035765.1 Bacteroidota bacterium | reverse complement strand
CGTGGTGCAAAATTATCTGCCGCACCTACAGCCGGTGAGCCAAGCTCAGGTCTCGGACTCTGGATCGTTAAGCGGATTGTCGAAGAACACGAAGGCCGCGTTTGGGTACGCAGCGCTCTTGGAAAGGGCTCGACGTTTGCCTTCCAATTGCCGATTACCCATCCGAAAAATGAAGACTAAGTGCAGTGCGCGGGTTGCGCAGAGTACAGTGAATATGACGATCTAACATATTCTTGTCGCTGATGGTTATAGTTCAACAAGCTCAAACAGGCCACCTTCGTACACGCCTGTTTGAGCTTGTTGATGTTTTTGGCCGTCTGTATCTGCAAATGTTCTTCAAATGTACCTCTGCCTGACAATTATCCTCACAATTACTTCAATGGAAATCGAACTATGGGATATACCATTACAGCCGAATATTTACAGGGAATTCGGGTAATTCAGCCGAGTGTTTTTTCGGATGAACGTGGTTTTTTTATGGAGTCGTACCGGCAGGATTATTTTGCCGAACTCGGTCTGCCGACAGACTTTATGCAGGAAAATCATTCCGGTTCGGTGCAGAATGTACTCCGTGGCCTTCACTTCCAATGGGACAAACCGATGGGGAAATTACTCCGCGCGGTGCAGGGCAACGTGCTCCTTGTCGAGGTCGATATCCGGCATGATTCACCCACACTCGGGCAGCATTGCACAATAGAGCTTTCGGCGGAAAATAAAACGATGGTTTGGGTGCCGCCGGGATTCGCCAATGGGTTTGTAATTCAAAGCCCCTGGGCAGAAGTGCAATACAAATGCACCGCCATCTATAATCCCGCAGCAGAGTCCGGTATCCGCTGGAATGATCCGGCACTTGGAATTGACTGGGGAATTGAGAATCCGATCCTCTCCGCGAAGGATACGATCGCCCAATCTTTAGATGAGTGGCTCTCACGACCTGAATCCCGTGCATTTCATTGTAGGTAATCGAAACATACAGTTCTTTCCTAAACTTTCGCCGACCGTTGTCCGTTATTCCGGCCCGAATATTCTCTACTCTATACTCGAAAGCCCAATGTTATGCGCCGGAGCGAACTCAAAGAACTCATAGCCGAAGGTGAATCCACCACTCTCGAATTCAAGCGAAAATTCACCTCTCCGGAGAAAATTGCCAAGGAAATTGCCGCATTTGCCAATACTAAAGGCGGCTACCTGCTCATCGGTGTCGATGACGACAAGCGCATCTATGGCGTCAAAAGCGAAAAAGAAGAGATCGCACAGGTCGAGCATGCATGTTCATTTTACATCGTACCACCCGTCGAACCGAGAATTGAAATTATCGAAATTGAATATAAAGACGTTATTGTCATACAGATAGACGAAAGCGAATACAAGCCGCACCGCATTATCTCCTCGCCTGACGAAAAACTCCACGAACAAAAAGTCTTCATCCGACAGGGCGAAGAATCCGTCACCGCAAGCCGCGAAATGGTACGCATTCTCCAAAGTCGTAATCCCGACGCCAAGCCGCTCTCGCTGAGTATAGGCGACAATGAACGCCGCTTATTCGCATTTATGGAAGCGAAAAAACGTGCCACGGTGAAGGATTTTGCAGCCCTTGTCAATATCTCCGAACGCCGCGCTGCCCGCCTGCTCGTACGACTCGTCCGCGCCGGTGTGGTCAATATTCATACTGATACGACTCATGATTATTATACGCTGGTGGAGAGGATTTGAGGTTTTTTTATAGTGGTAAGTCGGAAGTGGTAAGTCGAAAGTGGTAAGTCTTAATAATAGTAGATGGTACCGTCACTTTGAGCTTGCAATAATTTTATGTGTTTAACAAAAAGTAATCGGTGATATGCATAAAGAATAAGCATCTTCTGCGTTCCATACTTTATCGCTACTCTTTAATTTTAGAAAACAATTCTGCATAAAAAAGCCGCTTCCTTTTAGGAAAGCGGCTTTTTTGTTCAGGAGAGGAGGAGATTATTCTAAGATAATGGAAGCGGTGGCTGACTTTCCGTTTTGGGTAATTTTCAAAAGATACTCTCCGCGAGCTTTATCGGAAATATCAATTTTTTGGTTAAAATCGCCGCTGAAATTCGGGAGATTTGCGCCGTAAATTTCACGTCCCGTTAGATCAACGATACTGATATCGGTATTGCCGGTCTCGCTGAGGGAAAATGAAAGATTGAATTGACCATTGGTAGGATTCGGGGCGAGCTGCAAGCCGTTGACATTCAGATTCATAATCGGCATTTCCTGTAGTTTGGGGCTCTCGGCGGGTGCTTGATTTGGGGTAGGCGAAGTGGTGATTACTTCCCTATTGCTGATGACGATTACTTTATTCTTGCCATCACCGCGCTGAATGATGAATTTCATGGTGTTGGAGCCGCTTGCTTCGAGATTCTTGAACATTTCACCATCCGTGCCGCCATCGGAATTATTCACCCATACCTGTACTTGTTTGGTCTCGCCGTTGCCGTCCTCGTCGTCGGTTTCGATCTTTATGACCGACATATTTTGTGGCATTGCGCTCAGAGCAATACCTGTGCCTGAGCTCACCACAGTGCTGCTTGCTTCTGCGTTTGCTGTGGGACTTGTGTTCGTATTGGTAGTAATAAACATCATTTGTTTGCCTTCTTTATTGCCGTCAGACATCATGATTTTGCAGTGTGATTT
>JBPOHH010000462.1:0-4214 GCA_052035765.1 Bacteroidota bacterium | reverse complement strand
CAGAGTGCTGTTTTGCCGTTCTGCACGCTGACGGATACTGGACGTGAAGTGCAATTGACGAGGTCAATTTCCCATATTCCCCGACCATATGTTCCTGCGCGCAGCTTGCCTGTAGCGTAATGAATCTCGAGATCATTGACAATGACATTCGGCATACCGACGCTTTATGGTATCCATTGTCCGGTGCCATTGTCGCGGTAATACACACCTGCTTCGGTACCGACATAGAGCCGGTCGGGGGAATCTTTCTGATACACGATGCAATTAATGGGAATTGCTGGCAGACCGTCCGAAATATTTGACCATGACGTGCCGCCGTCATTCGAGGTAAATACTTTTGAATTGGAATAACCGGAAACGGTAATCCATACGCGATTGGTATCGGTCGGGTGGGTGGCTACTGCGCTAATATTTCCCTTGCCGGGCGCAGTGCTGAGCGATTCCCAGGTGAGTACTGCGTTTTTAGAACGGAATACTGTGTAGTGGTTTCCTGCAAAGATATACTTTCCATTCCCGGACACGGTAAGATACGTCAGGTAGCCGCTTCCGGGATTAAACGCCGAGATTTTCGTCCATTTTGCAGAGTCGGGCGAATACTTCCACACATCTGCATATCCCACATAGACGACACCCGGAGCCGTTGGATCGAGGGCAAGGGGCGCAAGCCAGGCGGCGGCATCTCTGCCGAGCCCGACTTTTTCGGGATAGATAAAGCTTGGAAAGAACGTACCGCCATCGACTGAACGTCCAAAATTTCCGTACTGACTGGAGGCATAAATAATCATCGTATCTTTCGGGTCGAAGAGACATTTCATGCCATCCCCGCCGCGCACGCGTGCCCATTGTGCGTTTTTGAGTCGGTTGGTGCCATTATCCTGCGAACCTCCAATAAGTAGCATTGGGTTGTATGCTGCTGAGCTTATGCGATAGAACTGCATAATTCCCAAGCCATTACTGAGGTCAGTCCACGTCGTGCCTTTGTTGCTCGTGCGGACGACTCCACCGTCGCAGCCGGCATAGACTTCTGAAGTGTTATCCTCTGAAGCGACGAGGTCGTGTATATCGGGATGCACGTACGGAATGCCTGATGCGCCGTAGCCGTGAGCATTCAGCGACCACGTGGTACCACCGTTGAGCGACTTCCAGATGCTGACGCCACCGGCATATATTTCCTGAGAATTCGAAGGTGAGACGGCGAGCGCGAGGTCGTACCAGCCCTGTTGAGTATCGTCATTGCCGTCGGCGCTTGAGCCGATGATATTGGGGAAACCGCTTGCTTTCAGCGTCCATGTCGCGCCGGCATCGGATGATGTGTAAAATCCACCATGCCCACCTTTGCCATTCGAGGCGAATGAACACAGTGCATAGACCATGTTGGGATTAGCAGAGGTGACAGCGAGAGCAATCCGATAGATGGAATTTGGAATACCGGTCGTAAGTGCCTTCCATGACTTACCTTCGTCGATTGATTTGAAAATTTGATTCCCGGCGCATGCATAGAGCGACGTCGGGTCTTCGGGCTTAAATTCCATATCCCGAAAATTCCCTGATTGTACCATGGTCCAGGTCAGCCCGGCATTTTCTGTGCGATAGATACCATTGCTCGTGGCAGCGAGGAGGAGTTCGGTCTTGGCAGGAGACATCAGCAAGCGACTGATAACGCGAGCGTTACTTGTCTGCCAGGTGAGTCCGGTAGGAGCCCATGTCGTACCGCCGTCATTCGAGCTCATCACGCCTACGCTGTAGGAGATTGGTGATTGTATGGTATTATAGGCGTTACCGTCGCCGGTTGCGATATAGATGAGGTTTGGATTGGTGGCAGTAGTCACAATGTCGGTCACACCGATAGAGGGAATACCGTCGGTCTTGGGTGACCATGTCGCACCTCTATCGGTGCTGAGCCATGCACCACCGGCTGCTGTACCTATCCAGATAGTATTCGGAAAGTCGGGATTGATATGTACACGATTTACACGTCCTGCTCCGGTATTTTGCGGTGGATTGACCGGACCGATTTCTTTCCAACGTGCAGTGGCTGGCGCAAGCGGAGTGGAGCCGCTCTGTTTCAGCCGTCGCAGTTGCTCGGCTTTGTGTCTGGCGGTAGCGGTATAGATGACCATCGGGTCAGGGAATTGACCGTCGGGAGTGACGCGTTGCTGCCAGAACCATTCCCAGCGCTTGTACTGTGCTGTTCCACCGGCTTCGGGCTGCACACTTTGTTCTTTATCGGCAGCGTTCATCTGTCTAAAAAACTCATTCGCTTGCTTTTGAATTTCAAAGAAATTCGGTGGCGTCTCCTGCTGCTGAGCGAGGGTATCATGGAGGCATATGAGACCAAACAGCAAAAGTAGAGGCGTGTATAATTTCATGGAATATCCAGGGTTAAGCTATGAGAGTTGTGTGCAATTTGTAGATAAATATTGTTCATGTTGCATACTGTATTCCATACCGCCTGACGAAGCATCGTCTCGCTTCAAATAAAAAGAAGCTATGGGCGAGGTTTTCATTCTCACCCATAGCTTCGTGATTATTTTCTACGTCAGAAGCAATCCTTGTTGTATGCAGCTGACTATTCTTTGACTATCTTTTGTACCCATGTGCGTGTTCCTGATGTGATAGTCAGCACATACGCGCCGGCTGCATATTCTTTGAAGGATATCGTTTCACTGAAATTCAGTTCATTAGGCATAAATTCGAATGACTGTACGTGTGCTCCATTCGATGCAGTAATTTCGACCGTGACCGGTGCAATAGTCGGGAGTGTGAGCTCGAGTGTGGTAGAATTGCTTGTTGGATTCGGAAAGAGGCGCGCGCTTTGCGCGGAGGCTTCATCTTCCACGCCGCTTGTGCCGACGATAATCGGTTCGGACAACGTATAGCATCCACCTGCATTAAATGCCGCAACGGTTACTTTCTTGCCGTTTGCCGATGACGGCGGTACAAATTTCTGGGTCGTCGCGCCTGCTACTTCTGTGCCATCGATAGACCATTGATATTTCGTTGCTACAGATGCAACGAGTGAGTCATAGATGGTGGTCGAAGAAGTAATTTTTGGCTTGCTTGGTACTGCGTCGGCTTTGACAGTAAAGGGAAGAGATACACCCACGCAACCTGCTGAGCTGACTAAGGATACGGTGTATTGTCCGGGTGTGGTTACCATGATGCGACGGGTCGTATCGCCGGTGCTCCACTTATAGCTATATCCAGTTGCGAATCCGGCATCGAGCTGAATAGGAGCGCCGTTGCAAGCAAGTGAATCGAAGAATCCATTGCGCCGTCCCTGAATCGTAGCAATTTTGGAAGTACTTACGGTTACAGTGGTCGTAGGTGATGCGCTCGGGCATCCGGTGGCATCAGTCACGGCGACGCTGTAATCGCCTGCTGTTTTTACAGTAATCGATGGCGTCGTTGCTCCCGTGGACCACTTATAGGATGCAAATCCGGCAGTAGCGGTGAGCACCGTGCTATCACCCTCGCAGAAGGTTACTTTCGAATTTTTCGCCGTTACTGCTACCGGCTTGGCAGTACAATTCACTAAATTTCCTTCCCAGAGACCCCGCCCGAAGGTACCTGCCCGTATTTTACCGGATGCATAATGAATCTCGAGGTCATTAACAATGACATTTGGAAGACCGTCATTGTATTGAACCCACTGACCGGTGCCATTATCCATGTAATAGACGCCTGCCTCAGTACCCACATAGAGCCGGTCGGGTGAGTTATTCTGATAGACTATACAATTGACGGGAATAGAAGGTAATCCGTCCGAAATATCATACCATGAAGTACCTGCATCGTCAGTTGCAAAGACTTTTTTAGCGCTATATCCTGAGATCGTCAGCCATGCGCGATTAGTATTCGTCGGATGAATTGCTACAGCGGTGATATTTCCGGCAGGAACACCTGTTAAGGTGAGTCTTTCCCAGGAAGTAGCACTGGTCTTGGAGCGATACATACCATTCTGATTGCCGGCATAAATTGTCTTTCCATCCGATGCTACCGTGATATAAGTCAAAGTGCCGATGCCGGTAAAAGTAGAAGACTTCGACCACTTTGTTGTCGAAGGTTCGTATTTCCAAACATTGGTATATCCGGCATAGAGGACGGTGGATACTTTAGGAGTAGGATCGGCGGCGAGTGGTGCGACCCATGCACCACCTTCGAAAGTAGTATTCGAACTAAGTAGTCCTGAGAATGAATTTCCTCCATTTGTC
>JBPOHH010000671.1:0-2033 GCA_052035765.1 Bacteroidota bacterium | reverse complement strand
CTTGCGATTCACAAGCCGAGCGGCATCCATGTGCATCCGAGTGAATTCTCGCGTGGTGAGGAATCTGTGCTCGACGTTTTACAGGCAGAATTCCCCGGCGCGTGGTTCGCTCCTGTGCACCGTATCGACCGTGCAACGTCGGGAATAGTGCTCTATGCGAAGAATCCCGACGCAGCCCGGGCTCTCGGCGAACAGTTCATCCGTCGGGAAGTGCATAAAAAATACTGGTGCGTGGTGCGTGGCTATCTTGTAGAATCACAAACAGTTACAAGCGGAAGTGTTGAGAATGACGATTACGCCGAAACGCAGTACACGTCCCTTGCTGAAGTTGAACTCCCCCACAGCATGGGCAAGCATCCGACCTCGCGCTACTCACTGCTTGAAGCGCGACCGGTCACAGGACGCCGGCATCAAATCCGACGGCACTGTTCGCATATCTCACATCCGATTATCGGCGATGTCCGCTACGGCGATGGGAGGCACAACACGTTGTGGCGACAGGAATACGGGCTGAACCGCTTGCTTTTATTTGCGCTTGAGATTAGTTTTTGTCATCCGACAACGAGCGAAGTCATTTTGCTCCAAACGCGGATTGAAAGTGAGGTGGAGGGGGTGTTTGGGCGGCTTGGATGGGCTGGTGGGCTGGACTGAAGTCCAGCCCTACAATTTGGTTCGAGCCTACGGCTCTATTGTTTGTTGAACACCATTTTTAATATTGTTCAACATTCCCTGCAATTTGGTTCGAGCAGCTGGCTTTTTCTTTGAACACCATTTTTAATGATGTTCACCATTTTTTATGGTCATGGTGTTCGGTTTGGTTCTGAATTGCGTGCTTGACGAGATGGATAAATCGTGCTAACTCTAAAAATACTTTGGAATTGACGAAACAAGGGTTTACTTTTGCAATTGTATTCACCACTTGTATTTCTTGATAATTCAAATTAGGGATGGACGCTGCCTCATTGGCAGGATGATTCTTTGCTTTCTGTGTGAAAATTAATTGCTGATTTAACTCAATTATCTTACATTATGAGGAGTTCCTATGAAACGTTTGTACTTTTCCTGCTTGTCTGTTCTTGTACTGATGATCTATTTTGTGGCATGTAATCAAAGCCCGACGGCGACTGATTCCAATCCGGGTGTCATTGGCGGCGAAACAAATTTGGAGTTAACCAAAGTCGGCAGTGATTTTCCTGTTTATATTGTAACGGATCCACAAATAGAGGGATTGCAGGGTATTGAGAACAGCACGAAGATAATCAAGAATGATAAAGGCATGGTTACCTTTTACCATAAATCCACCTTCGATTCTACCTTTATTGAAGCCTTAGATACCGCTCTCGGACTCGATGACCTGCCTGATCATCTCAAGCTACCGGCTCTCGCCGAATATGCAAAGCGCATTGGAGCAAAGCTCGACACCACCGACAAAGAACGTATGACACTCACCGCAGAGTTCACCGTCAAAATTACCTCCGAGGGAATGCAAGAGTATTTTGGTAAAAATAACAACCTCACGACTCCCCACACATTAGTAAAATATGCTTGGAATGTCGGTAATGTCTATGAATTTACAAACACCGAAGGAATTAAAGTAAAACGCACCGTCGTCGCTAAATCGGAGACGGATGACTATAAACTCAGCCACTTGAAAATCAAAGTGATACAAGTTGAAGAAACAAAAGAAGACCCGATTGTTGAAAAAATTACCTATATCGCCAATCATAAATATGGCTTGGTTGGGATTATTGTGAAGAGTAAAACCGGTCGAGAAATAAAACTCACGGTGTTTCCGGTGAATCTGTTTTAATGGACTGGACTGAAGTCCAGCCCTACAATCTTGTTCGAGCCTACGGCTCTTTTTCGTTGTTCAATATTTTTTATTGTTTTTTAACAGATATGGTTTTTCATATGGTGAAAAACCTGATGTTAAGGGAAATAGACTTGCTCAATCATTGCATAGGTATCTTGTATTCAAGAACATTATCGTATGAAATTAGTACTCATATTTTTAAGTTATAAATCTTTATTTG
>JBPOHH010000224.1:0-11014 GCA_052035765.1 Bacteroidota bacterium | reverse complement strand
CGTTCCCCATTTCGTGGGTTTAGCGTCGAATTTGCCGAGCACCGCGCCTACCGCCCGGGTGATGATATCCGCTTCATGGATTGGAAAATTCTCGGCCGCACCGACCGCTATTATGTCAAGCAATTTGAAGAAGAAACGAACCTCCGTTCGATGATTATTGTCGATTCGAGCGCGTCGATGTCATACGCATCCAAAGGAAATATCTCAAAATTTGAATACGCATCCTACCTCGCCGGCGCTCTCTCGTATCTCATGATGAAGCAACAAGATGCAGTCGGACTCGCACTCTACGATACCGAAATTCGCACCTTCCTTCCGCCCCGCTCCAAGCCATCGTATATTCAGGAAATTTTAAAATCACTCGCCACCGCTACACCAGCCAATACCACCGGCACTGCCTCTGCGCTCGACCGCCTTGCTGAACGTATTTCGCGCCGTGGACTCATCATTATCCTCAGTGATTTTTTCGATGATGTTGAGTCTATCGTCAGCGCGCTCAAGCACTTCCGTCACAAGAACCATGAAGTCGTCGTCATGCAGATTCTCGACCCGCGCGAACGTGATTTTAAATTCGGACTCGACGCAAATTTCAAGGACTTAGAGTCCGGCGAAGAGCTCCTCACCCAACCCTATCAAATTCAAAAAACCTACACCAAAGCGATGAATGACTTCATCGACCGCCTCAAGCGCGAGTGCTTCCAGCGCCGGATTGACTATGTGCTCATGGACACCTCCGAGCCCTTTGACAAAGCTCTCCGCGGGTATCTCGCCAAGCGTCAGCGGATGTAATTTTTGGCTCCCTTCTGCATATTCCCGCCGTCGCCTGCGGTCACCCTTTGCCGTCCAAGCCAACTGCAAGAGATTTAATTGGTTGCGTTCGGTATTTTTTGTAGTTTTGCCCGCCGCGTTGATATATTCTTCTATTCGGAATTCATATCCTTGTAAAGTGCGCTAAGTAGAAAATGAACCAAGAGGTTTGATTCATGCGCCCCTGTAAGGACGGCAGGTCGATTATTCCGGCTGCAACCTTCAGCCGTTACACGTTTTTCAATTCGTACTTATGGAAATATTCGATACCCTAGATCCGCTGCTCAAGACATTTTGGTTCGTTGCCATCCCTACAAGTATCATCTTTATAATTCAAACGATTGCGACATTTGTAGGTGCGGATTCTGCGGAAGGATTGCATACCGATATTGACAGCGACTTCGACGGTTCTCACGGCATGTCCCACCTTTTTTCACTGCGAAATCTGATTAATTTCATGCTTGGGTTTAGCTGGGCAGGGATATCATTTTATACGACTATTACGAGTAAACCTCTCCTTGTGCTCTTCTCACTGGTCATCGGTGTCATATTTCTCTTCTTTTTCTTTGGAATAATTAACGTCGTGCAGAAATTAGCAGAAGATAATTCCTTCAAAATTGAATCCACACTCTTCAAATCAGCCGATGTATATCTGACTATTCCTGAAGGAAAATCCGGGAAAGGGAAAATTATGATTAGCATCAATGGCTCTGTTCATGAGCTCGATGCAATGACCGAATACGAAAAAATCCCCTCCGGTGCGATCGTCAAAGTCACGGAAATTGAGAATAATAGTACTGTTTTAGTTGAACCCATTTAATATATTTATATGACACCTATAATACTTATAGTCGTTGCTGCGGTGGTGTTTTTTGTGACACTCACTGCTCTCGTTTCGCGGTACAAACGCTGCCCTTCGGATAAAATATTAGTGATTTTCGGGCGAACCGGTGGTACATCTGCACGGTGTGTGCATGGTGGCGGTGCCTTTATATGGCCGGTGATTCAGGATTACGCGTTTCTTGACCTGAAGCCACTGTCGATCGAGGCGAATCTGACGAACGCGCTCAGCCGTCAAAATATCAGAGTCGATGTGCCGTGTCGATTTACAATAGCGATTTCGACGGAGGCAGACAGTATGAATACTGCCGCCGAACGCTTGCTCGGGCTAACGGCAGAACAAGTACAGGAATTAGCTAAGGATATATTATTTGGTCAGTTACGCTTGGTAATTGCAACGATGACCATTGAAGAAATTAACTCTGATCGTGATAAATTTCTCGATAATATTTCGAAGAATGTCGATAGTGAATTACGTAAAATCGGGCTCAAACTTATTAATGTCAACGTGACGGACATCAAAGACGAATCCGGCTATATCGAGGCATTAGGCAAAGAGGCAGCGGCGAAAGCTATCAACGAAGCCAAAATCAGCGTCGCCGAACAGGAAAAAATCGGTGAAACAGGCAAGGCATTGGCTGATAGAGAGAAAGATACGCAAATTGCCGAAACACATAGAGATAGAGATGTCAAGATTGCAATTACCCAAAAAGACAGAGAGATAAGTATCGCGACAGCAGCAAAGGACGAAACGATCGGTAAAGCCGAAGCACAGCGCGATACAAGGGTCAAAACCTCCGAAGCAAATGCACTCGCAATCCGTGGAGAAAACGAAGCGAAAATTGCTATCGCCAATTCAGAAGCATTACGGAGAGAGAAAGAAGCTGAGTCCTTACGGATTGCAATTACTGCCGAAAAAGTGCAGCAAGCACGGGCGCTTGAAGAGTCTTACGTAGCCGAACAAAAAGCCGAACTTGCACGTTCGGAACGGGAGCGCTCGACACAAATAGCGAATATCATCGTGCCGGCTGAAATTGCAAAACAGCGTGCAATCATCGGCGCGCAGGCAGCAGCGGAGACAATGCGCGAAAATGCAAAAGGCGAGGCAGATGCAATATTTGCCAAAATGGAAGCAGAAGCCAAGGGTCTCTTCGAAATCTTGACCAAACAAGCCGAAGGATACAAAGAAGTGGTGGCAGCAGCAGGTGGTGACCCGAATAAAGCATTCCAATTATTGCTCATTGAGAAATTACCCGAACTCGTCAGAACGCAGGTGGAAGCTGTTAAAAATATCAAGATTGATAAAATTACCGTTTGGGATTCGGGTAGTGGAAATAGCGAAAACGGGAATTCTTCGACGGCGAATTTTGTATCCGGGATGATGAAAACCGTGCCGCCGCTCAATGATTTATTTAATATGGCAGGACTTAATTTACCATCCTATCTCAAAGGATCGGATAATCCTACCGGTTCGCCGGATAGCGGAGCAAATACATAAGCTTCTTTTTGAATCGATGTCCGGTTGAATTGCCCGGATGTGGACATGTAAGTAGATAATAATAAAGGGGACTGTCACGTTGGTGATAGTCCCCTTTATTATTGATGTGCGATTATTACCGCATGATAAGCAAAGGCAGGTGTACCGCCCGCCCGCCTGATATGAAGCGCACATAATACATGCCCTGTACTAAATTATCGGCCGAAATTGTACGACGGTACGAGCCAGCATTATCAGTTTTTGAATAAATATTCTGCTCAACCATACCGAGTATATTGACGAGATCAATGGTGGTATAGGACTGCGAGGGAAGGGTATATTCGACGGTCGATACTCCTTTACCAAGGATATTCGGATAGAGAGAGCATTGAATCGAGTCAGCCGGCGGCACGAATACAAATCCTTCTGCTATATGATGTTCTGCAGCTTTCTCTTGTGCTTTTTTCATCATTGCCGGCAGCAACTCTTTCGTATCAGCCGCTCCGATCGCAAAGCCAACCCGCGTGGTTTGCCCTGCCGGAAGATTGATAGGACCGGCGGCGATAACCATCGAAATATCCGTCACATTGGACGAACGCCTGCCGAGTCCGCTTGAGAGTGCCTGCCATTTGATATTGCGGGTAAACCCGTTGTAAATTCCTGGGTTTGGTCCGCCGGTGCCATCATTGTCAATTGCGAAATAATTCAAAGGTTGCGGCGTAAGAAGCATAGCAGCGACTGCCGGAAGTGTGTCTGGCTTGATACAATACGCGTAGCCGAACCCAAGCTGCTCATTGAGCCTCGCTACATTATTCTGCCCGGAAGGACTGATGTCCCAGTCAAAGTACAGTCCGGCGTGAAGTGTCGTAAAATCTTCACCGGAAATATTGGTAATATCATAGGTGAGAAAAACAATATTGTCTGTGCTATCTCCCGTGAACTGATACGCTTTCTGTGCTACACGCACTCCGGCATCAGCCGCTTGCACTAGGTCGGTAAATTCCGTTGTGCCGTCCTGCACAGACACAATCCCCGGCATTTTAATCGTAAAGGACTGCACACGTTCAAAGGACTTGTCCTGCTGATTCCCGCTGAAGGCCGAACGGGCACTATTGGAAATTCTCGCCGGTGACGTCCCAACCATCAGCGCACCTTCGAATAAGAGACTGCCGATGCCTTTATACAAGAATCCTACACCCTGAGAATTAGACGGGAAATCATTGTAGCCGATGTTACCAACACTATTGAAGGTGACGGTAATAGCATTGGCAGACATCGTACGGAATGTTGGGTTAGCCGTAAAGGTGAAATTATCGCTGCAAACATAACCGGTAGAATCCATGAATTTCAAGCCAATGGTCATTGCATAATTGTCTGGTGTGCCCGCGGGAATCGTAAACACAAGAGGCACCGTCAAAACTTTTTCTTCGAGAGTGAGAAAGTCGCCGGCAGGGATTTGCACCGGTGAAAAGCTTACCTGTACATCAGCAGGTGATTGCGGCACGACGGTGAGAGTACGCACCGGGGAGAGAATATTGGTAATGGAGAGCTGCACCTCAATTTTTTCGCCGATATCATAAATTCCATCACTATTTTCATCGGTAATCTGATACCGAGAGAGCTGAAGGGAACGTGCATTTCTGTCAGTTACGGCGCGGTAAGCATTGACGCGCCCATTGCCGATGAGCCCTGCATATCCGGGATTGACAGTGTCGATATTATCCGCCGTTGCCTTGAGCTGTTCAGCTGCCTGAAGTGGCGTATAATCAGGGAATTGTTCGCGAATCAACGCAGCTACACCGGCTGCACATGGAGATGACATTGAAGTGCCTGACTCATTGCCGTAGGTATTGCCGGGAAGGGTAGAATAAATCGACGAACCCGGCGCGCAGACATCGACCGAACGGTGATAATTGGAATATGCAGCAAGTCGGTCGTCACTGATGGTAGCTCCGACAGAAATCACGCCGGGATAAGCGCCCGGGTAGTACGGACCATTCGTGCCGTCATTGCCGGCGCCGGCTACAATCATCGCGCCAAGTGCTATCGCGCTTGCAATCGCTTCAGACTCGGAGGTTCCGGGCGAGGGCGAACCCCAGCTACAGTTGATTACCTGTGCTTTCATTGCGGCAGCATAGAGAATTGCTTCGTAACCGTTGTCGACGGATATGCTTGCTCCGTCAGAACTTACCTTTACCGGCAAGATGCGTACATTCCGCGCAACTCCTGAGATACCGACACCATTATTAACGACAGCAGCAGCAATTCCTGCCACATGAGTACCGTGGACATTACCCGGATGGGGATCATTATCCTGCTGACTCCCCGAGTTCCCGACAAAATCCCATCCACGCCAGTCATCAACGAATCCATTGGCGTCATCATCAATGCCATTGGAGCGTTTGTCGCGCCCTTGAGAATCGGTGCCGCTTTCGCCCGGATTTGTGTATATATTGGCTGCTAAATCTTCATGATTATAATCCACGCCCGTATCGATGATTGCCATAAGAATCGGTTCGCTGCCTGCGGGCACTTCATCCCACGCGGCAATTGCCTGTACTTTTTGGAGATTATACTGACGGCTGAGTTCGGGGTCGTTCGGGTCGGTGGTAATCGTTTGGCGGTTCATCGGTTCGGCGTATTCGACATCAGGATTAGAGCTGAGCTTTCTCGCAAGAAGCGCGCAATCAACAGTTTCCGCGCATTCAAGCACGCAGATGCGGGATAAATTTTCGGTAATTGACTCGCTACTACTGCTCCGGCGGCGGAAAGTCGAGCCAAGCTCACGTTCGCGCTTCGAGACAGCCGTCAGCGTCGCATCCGAAATAAACCCACGAGAAGTATGCGCGCCAATCAGCGACATAAACGCCGCACATTCACCGCTACGATTACGACGCAGCCACTCCTCAGCAAGCGGCGTATGCGCTTTGAATTTGACGACGATACGCCCGGGGATGAGCGTGGCGTGTGCGGATATGCTCATGGCAATAAGTAAGAGAAATCCAGTTAAAATTCGGGTGATATTCATAGGAAATAGTCCTCAAGAAATGGTATTGTTCGTGTTTTCTAACTGCGAATTACGAAATCTTTTACGAACATTCAAGCATAAAGTGTAATAGGCATGATGTAATTCAGGAATTTGACGGAACTGTGCACGAATTTGAACTAAAATTTTCTCATGGTAAATTGAAATTGATTGTGTAATTTCCCGTATTGACAGTTGTATAATCAAATACTTACCATGAAAAAACTCTCCCATGCGGAAATCCTTCCGCTCCGCCTAACGCCCGAAGCAGCGCTTGATAATACCAGACATCCGATTATTCTTCTCCTCGATAATGTCCGTAGCTTGTATAATGTGGGGTCGATATTCCGCACGGCGGATTCTGCACTCGTAGCGCAGATTATTCTCTGCGGTTATACGCCTCATCCGCCGCGGATTGAGATTGAAAAAACCGCTCTCGGTGCCGTCGATACCGTTCCCTGGCGGTATGAAAAGGACGCCGTGGCGGTAATTCGCGAACTCCAAGCCGCCGGCTGGAAGGTATTTGCCGTTGAAATTACGGATGCGAGCAGGCAGTACGACTCGCTTACGCAAGCAGATTTCCCGGCAGTCCTCGTTCTTGGAAATGAACTGGTGGGAATTGAGCAGGCAGTGCTCGAAGCCACCGATGCCGCGCTTGAAATCCCGATGTACGGTGTGAAGCATTCGCTCAATGTGAGTGTGGCGGCAGGAATTGTCGTATTTGAAGCAGTGAAGGCGTTTCGAAGGAATAATGGGTAGGATTAGGTGACCGAATAAATCGCCGGACGATGTAATTTTTCCGGCGTCAATTGCTTACTCTAATTGCCGGAATACGGTAAGCTATAGCGTTACAATTCAAACATATTCGACTCATTGTATCAAAAATAAAGCGAAATTTTATCCCAATTTTATCGTGCGACAGGCAGAGAACACTTGTGTTACTACGGGGCAACTTTCAATATCTTTCCCATTTTAGGAGTATTTTGTATGAAATTTTTTCGTTTTTTGTGCCTTGTGCCGGCAATGCTTGTCTTGCTTGCCGCCTGCAAGGTAACCGATTCGCCGACCGGCTCAAATAATTCAGTTAATAAGATTACCACTACCATTGCCGGGGTAGTGCAAGATGAAGCAGGACAGCCGGTTGCAGGTGCTACCGTAAAAGTACACGGCACGGATGTGAAGACCAATAAATTCGGTTCGTTCATGCTCAAAAACGCAAGTGTACCTTCCGATCGCTGTTTTATTCTCTGTGAAAAGTCCGGCTATTTCACCGGCAGTCGCGCTGAAGTTCCCTCAGCCGGTGGTGTGACGGAGATGCGGCTCACCCTTCAAAGCAATGCAGCAAGCTACTCGGTGAACGCAACGACGGGTGGCACCATCACCATAGGAGGAGCATCCGTTAAATTCCCTGCTGCTGCCTTTGTCACTTCAAGCGGCGCACCATTCACCGGCACTGCGAAAATCGCTGCTAAATTCCTTGATCCATCACAACGCACATTCTATAATTCTTTCTCGGGTGATATGACCGCCAGACGTACGGACAGTTCGCTGACAGAACTCCTCTCCTACGGCGTTCTCCGTGTACAAATCACCGATGGATCGGGCAATAAGCTTGCTCTCGCCGCCGGAAAAACCGCCACCCTGACCTACCCAATCGCACCCTCACTTCAAGCCAATGCTCCTGTTTCCATGCCACTCTGGTACTTCGATGAATCGATCGGTATGTGGAAGGAAGAGGGAACAGTCGCAAAATCAGGAAATACTTATACCGGTGACGTCACGCACTTTACCGATTGGAATTGTGATTATCCGGGCAGAACAGGTACGATTAAAGGACGCGTACTCTGCAGTAATGAAGGAGTCGCCGGGGTGTATGTAACGGTTGGTCAGCGCAAGGTCGTTACCGATTCATTAGGATTTTTCTCACGCCGTGTACCGATGAATACAGATTTTGTGATATCAGTGAATCCTGCTGAAAATGCAGGGCTTACAGCGCCGGATGTAACAGTGCCTGCTCTCAGTGATGGCGAAGAACGTGCCGTAACGGTGCAGCTTACGACCTGCCCTGCGATGCTTACCGGTGTACTAGTCGATTGCAATGATGCGCCCGTTGCCGGTACAATTGTTGTATCGTACGCCGGCATATATGCCTTCCACTTTACCACTACCGGTGAGTTTAAAATGCGGGTGCCGTCAGGAGTCGCTTTATCGGTAGAGGCCACAACGTATAACGGTCAGATCGCACTCCTTCAGTCTGTCGGTGTACTGAATTCAGGTGATAAAAAAGACGTGGGCCGCATGTCTGCCTGTGAAAACGGCACAACCGGCGATTTCTATGACATCAACCTTGGTGTCGGCTACACATATTCGACCGTACTCTCGCCTGACGGGTCATTAATCGCAATTAATGGCTATCGCAAATCACTCGGTACTTCTTTTGTTGGGGTGTATGACACCAAAACCGGCACGAAGATGTTTGAGCTCACCCAAGACAGCAGCGCGCAGGCAGTTAATTTCAGCGCAGACGGTACGAAACTGTTAATTCGCTGGAATGCCGACTCTGCATTAGTGGTCAATCCGCTGACAGGAGCGGTAATTCAACGCTTTAGTGATATTAATGATGCACGAATGCTTCCCGACGGTTCGGCAATTATCGGTACGAAAAATTCCGGTAACGGCGGCGGTGCTCTGACGGTGAAGCTGCGTATGTACTCGATGGCAGATGGCTCAAAAATCAAAGACTTATCGTTTGATGAGTCCGGCTCGTGGCTCCTCGTCGGTATCCGCACTAATAATCAGGTCATCCTTCTTGACCCATCCAAATCACAGACCGGCGTTCGCATTGTACATTGGGATATACCAACAGATGCAGTCGTAAGCGATATTACCATTCCTGATACCTATTATTACAGCGGTGGGGCATTCTCGCAGGATTACTCCGTAATTGCCCTGAATAATATGACCAATATGAGCCAGTACAATTTTTATAACACCTATACAGCTGCTAAAGTCAATACTTCCCCATTCACATTCCCGGGTGGAAGCTCACAGCGTGAGCCAGGATCAATGGGCGTAGCAAACGATCAGACTTTTGCAGCACAAGGCATGAGTGCCAATGGACAGACACCGGCAGCACCATCGACCTTCTCGATGATGGACGGCAAAATGATAAAAATTCTTGCTACTCCTTCTCAATCCGCTGTTTATCGTAGCTTTGGCTATAGTGCCAATAGCCAATACCTCTCGGCAATTCAACAGTTCTATACCGTCGATCCCGGGATGATATCAGTGAGAATCTGGAAAGTAAAATAATACTTCTGCTTCCTCTCCGAAATGCGATTCGTCACAAAAAAAGCCCTTTCAATCGAAAGGGCTTTTTGTTTGGATTCAATGTCTTACGCCCATCACTATCCGAGCGGAATCTGCTTGGCATTATCGGCAAGCCATGCTTCGAAATTCTGCAATTCAGGATTAAGCTCTTTGGAAAGCACAGGATTACGAACGCCAAGGAGGTAGTCCGACTGTTCGGTGTAGAATTGAAACATATTCCCCAGATCATCGGCGCCCGGAAAACCGAAGCTACGGAAAACTGCCGGTGGAATTGCGTTGTACGTCACTTCTTCGCCGAGTGCTTTCGACATCAGCGCGCACATTGCGTCGAGCGTGATATTTTCGCCCGATACACCGACAGAAGTACCAATCATTTCAGCGCCTTTTTTGAAAATTCCATACGCACATTTGCCGATGTCCTCTGCTCCGATACCGGAGAGCTGCTTGTCGCCCATCGGCATGGTAAGGGTTAATTTTCCGTCTTCACCACGTTTTGGGCCGAGACCAAAATGAATAAAATTATCCCAATAGAAAGAAGCAAGAAGGAAGGTTGTCGGAACGCCTGCATCGGTAAAATAATGATCAGATTGACCTTTACCGTCGAAGTGAGGCACTTTGTAATTGCCGTGGAGAGTCGGCATACTGTCATCATCAAGGGAATACCACTTGCGGGTATCTTCGAGGGTGGACCAAATCGCATGTTGAATTCCGGCATCTTTAGCAGCGTCAGCAAAAACTTTCACTTCGGCAGATTCTTTCTCCGGCGAGAAATGCGTCCAGAAAAAAGTAACGAAGAATGCGCCGTATGCGCCTTCAAGTGCTTGACGAACACTACCCGCGTCGTCGATATCAGCAGCCACGACTTCTGCTCCCATTGCAGCAAGTGCTTTTGATTTATCAGAATTAATGTCGCGCGTTACAGCACGAACTCTAAATCCTCCGGTCGGATCGGCAAGTATTGCACGGACAAGTCCGCCACCTTGAGCGCCGGTCGCTCCAAAAACAACAATCGTCTTTTGTTGAGACATAGTAGTAAATCTTTATGAAAGTAATACAAAAACAGTTCGGGCGCGGTAACGGTCGGAAAAAGAATATGTTGTAACACGCAAAAGTTGCGCTTGAAAATACAATACTACTCAAGCTACGAATATAGCGCAGTCATGATATGGGTTTTATCTGGTACCCAATAAGGCAAAGCATCGCGAGCGGCAAGCAAGCTCCCGAGGAGATTACTTATGTAATTGTATGTTCTTATCATCGTCAGCCCACGGTGCGCGCTCAAGGCGAAGATGTTCAAAACCCTTGCGTTTTGCAACGATTCGGTAGGAAAATTCTGTGGTTATAAGTTCGCTGCCCCGTGCTCTTACTTCGAATCCGGTCGGTGTGCGCTTGGATACATAAAGCTCGGCATCACCGTATGGCTGGAGAAACACATGATACGGTTCATCCACATTCACCGTTTGCGTGAATTTCGATTCGAATGGAATCATCACGGACTGACCGTTGATTTTGCCGAAGCCGTAGTCGGTGAACCA
>JBPOHH010000756.1:0-3041 GCA_052035765.1 Bacteroidota bacterium | reverse complement strand
CGTCGGGGATCCGCGCCATCAAGTCAGCCGATGCCGAACGCCATGCTGTGAAACGGTTTACAGATGAAACGTATCGCTATGTCCGCGCTGCGATTAAAAGTCAGAAAGTCGGCGATCTCGTGCCGGCAGTCAATGATATGCTCGCGATTGTGGCGCTCTCGACAGTACTCTATGTGGGCGGAATGCAGGTCTTTGCCGGGAAATTACAGGGTTCGGAACTGATGGCCTTCCTTTTCTTACTCTTCGGAATTATGTCGCCGATTGCCTCCGTAACCGGACTCCCGGCGCAGATTCAACGCGGACTCGTCGCCGCTGAACGTGTTTTTGCCGTGATGGACAGTATGCCGAGCGTGCCCTCGGGCGAGAAGACGGTCGCGGGACTCCGCACGCACTTCGAAGTAAAAAATATGTCGTTTAAGTATAATGATACTCCTGTCTTACAAGATATTACCTTCACGCTGCAAAAGGGTAAAAAGCTCGCCCTTGTTGGTCCGAGTGGCGGCGGAAAATCCACGATGGTCGATATCATTGCCCGCTTTTATGACCCGTATCACGGCGAGGTGCTGCTTGACGGCGAGAATATCCGCAATTTTACTTTAGACAGTTACCGTCCGCTGTTCGGCATCGTATCGCAGGAAGCGGTGCTCTTCAACGACACGATTGCAAATAATATCGCTCTCGGCTTTCCGAATGCCAAGCCTGAGGACATCGAGCGCGCAGCGAGAGTTGCCAACGCGCATGAGTTCATCGCCAAGCTGCCGGAAGGGTATAATTCCTATGTCGGTGACCGCGGCGTACTCCTCTCAGGCGGACAAAAACAGCGCATCTCCATCGCCCGGGCGATCGTCCGTCAGCCCGAAATTCTTATCTTCGACGAGGCGACATCGGCGCTCGACTCCGAGTCCGAACAAGCAGTACAGGAAGCAATAAGCCGCGTGCTTGAGAATCGCACGGCCATCATCATCGCCCACCGCCTCTCGACCATCATCTCGGCCGATGAAATCCTTGTTCTTGATGGCGGCCGCATCACAGAGCGGGGCAATCACGCCACACTCCTCGCCCAAGGCGGCACGTATAAACGCTTGTATGATATACAGTTTAAGAATGGGTGATGGTGGTAATGGACGTCAGTTCCTTCAACCCCGTCACCCTGAGCCCCGTCGAAGGGTTCAATTACTTGCCGAATACTCTTGTACAGTCTAGTAATGATGATTGTGAAATTAACCTAGGACTCCATCATACTTACCCCAATTTTCCTTAATTTTGAATAACTGTTTCTCATCGCAAGAACATTACAACGTACTATTCCTGATACCAGTTACTTCTCATTACTATGCTCCGCAACTACACACATCATCTTCTCCATCCTATGACCAAGTCCACATTCCCCGCAATCATACTCTCAGTGGTTTTTCTGGCGCTGATTTCATGTTCGTTCAAAAAAAACACCACGCCCACCGAAGAGCAAATTTCCATCAGTTCGACGAGCGAAACTCCGGCTAATGACAGCTTGTGGAATTCGGTAACCGGGAATGTCACGATGAACCAAATCGCCTCCTTCCCAAGTAGGGTGATTGTGACCGGATTGAATAATCATCGGTTGGTAAGTATTTATAAATCAAAGCTTGCGGCAGGCGTGGGCGGTGCATCGGGTATGACAAAACTATCCTATGACAATGAGCAGGGCGGGGATGAATCTTCCGAACATTTCATGCCCGGAATTGATATACTCTATGGCTATAACCTCCTGAATATAGCACATTATGACTTGCAAGCTGAGAAAGTGAATTTGCTGTTTAATCATCCGGTACTCGTCAAAACCCTGTATTATCCTTCCGTGACGCAAGATTCATTAGACAAGCAGCCCATTAATCGGGATTTCTACCTGATGTCGGTCTATGATGAAGATACGAATAAAGACAGCTTGATTAATAAGAAAGACTTGCGGCGATTCTATCACTTTGATGCAAGTACGACGGTCAGAACCCGGCTCATCCCCTCCGACTATTCGGCAATTCGCTCACAGTATGACTCAAAGAATGATGTGATGTATATCTTTGCAAGTCATGATGATAACAAAAACGGCACGCAGGATAAGTCCGAACCGATTCATATTTTTTGGATGAATTTGAAAGCGCCAACGGTGGCAAAATTGTTGTATTGAGACTTCCTGAAATTAAACAGTACAAATCTTCATGCTAACTACCATAAAGCTATGAAACATCAGGATATAGTACAAAAAGTACAATGGAAGGATTTGAAAAAACTGACTTTCGCGGAAATGCTGATTGAGAATAATCTGACGATACCGTGGTTTGTTATTTCCCTAACCCTTGCATACTTTGGATATTACGTAGCCGCTCTTCCCTTTTCGGTTTTTTTCTTTCTCACAGGGTTTCGCCAAGTGCATAATGGGTTCCACAATTCCCTTGGAACGAATAAGTTCTTGACATGGCTATCGTTGTTTATAAACAGCGTTTTCATGATGGTGTCTATTCATGCTGTGAAATTCAACCATTTACGGCATCATAAATACTGCCTGACCGAAGAAGATTACGAAGGAAAATCAGCAGGAATGACATGGTACGGAGCCATCCTCTACGGACCGGTGCATATATTTCTGATCCACAAGGTGACGCTTCAGCTCGGAAATAAAACCTATAAGCGTAATGTAATACTGGAGCTTGTAGCAATTACGCTGTTTGCCGGGATTGTCCTTTATTTTAATATCAGCTTCTTGCTCTATCACATTATCGTTATGATTTGCGGGGAATTTCTCGGGGCATTCTTTGCCGTGTGGACGGTGCATCACGACACACATGACAGTCCGGAACTAGCGAGAACGCAACGGAGCGGATGGAAGAATAAAGTGACGTTTAGTATGTTTTATCACCTCGAACATCATCTCTTCCCGGCTGTTCCGACAATCAAGCTGCCCGAGCTCGCCCGCCGAATTGACGAAGCTTTGCCGGAACTTGAAAAGAAATCAACGTTTTAGAAAGTGTATTTTAAACAGTAATGTGATTTTATTAACAAAGTGA
>JBPOHH010000402.1:0-1651 GCA_052035765.1 Bacteroidota bacterium | reverse complement strand
ACATGGACGAGATCGCCTTTGTCGTCAAGCATATTACCAAAGACGGCTTTGTGTATTTCCATCCGCTCGGCGGATTCGACCCGCGCACGCTGATCGCGCAACGGGTGAAAGTCTATGGTACACGCACCCTCGATGGTGTGATTGCCATCAAAGCAGCGCATTTTACCACGCCGGAAGAACGTGGTAAAGTGATTCCACTCAATGACTTATTTATCGATCTCGGGCTCTCGGGCGACGAAGCGAAGCAGGTAGTGAGTATCGGTGATTGTATCACGATGGAACGTGAACTCATCAAGATGGGGAATTTCTACACCGGCAAAACCCTCGACGACCGTGTGGGTGTATATGTAATGCTCGAAGTGTTCCGCGCGTTCACCGAAAGTCAGGATGATATCTATGCAGTAGCCACCGTGCAGGAAGAAATCGGTCTCCGCGGCGCAAAAACGGCGTCGTTCAGCCTGCAGCCGGATATTGGTATCGCCCTCGATATCACCATCGCAGCCGACACGCCGGGCGTCGATGAAAAAGATCATTGTGTGAAAATGGGCGGCGGCGTAGGCATTAAAATACTCGATTCGTCCTCCATCTGTCATCCGGGACTTGTGCGTTTTCTGCGCGAACTGGCAGAACGTAAAGGAATTAAGCATCAAATGGAAGTGCTTCCCGCCGGTGGCACCGATGCCGGTGGCATTCAACTCAGCCGTGGCGGCACACCCGTTTGTACGCTGTCCATCCCATGCCGATACACGCACTCGGTGGTCGAGTCCGTGCATAAAGATGACGTGCAGGCGACCATCGACCTCCTCCGCGCCTTTATCGAACATTCCCATGAATTTCAATTTTAAGGGAATTCTTCCAAACGGATAATTATTGAAAGACCTGCAATGTTCAAAAAACAATGCAGGTCTTTTTTTGTCGAATACTTGCCACTTCGAACACCGAAAGCATTAAACCTGCACAACAAAGTTGGATAATACGCCAAGTTCCGATATTTTCGCAGTCTGTAATCCCGAATACTTCCCTTATTTCCCGAAAATTACCCATGAAAAAAGTCTGTACGTTTTTATTATGCTGTCTGTGTGTTGCTGTGTTTTTTCAGCCAAACTCTTCGCGCGGGCAGTCGATTGTGGTGAGTGAGTATCGAAATTCAGGTGGTCAGGAAGGACCTATACGAGAATGGACAGAGTTACTGGTAATACAGGATGATTTATCACTTGTTGGCGATACATTACGGGATAATGGCAGTAGCTTGAATTTATGGCAAAAAGGACTTCGATTCAAAGATGTGCCATTGTGGAGAAATCTTCGAGCTGGAACTGTCATTGTTATTAATCACCGAACTGGTTCTTCATCTACTACATTAAATCTCTCGCCGTTAGATGGGCACATAGAAGTTGCTGCAAAAAATTTGATTTATTTTGATACTGTCCCACCTTGTATTGGTATCGGATGTAACGGCTGGCAGGATTCAACAGGTTCTACATTAAGCATTGCACAACCCGCTGATATTATTCAATTACTTGATGCCGCCGGCAATCATATTCACGCACTTTCCCATGGGACTAATACAGGAGATTATGTAGCAATTCCCCAACCAAAGCTTCAACACCCGGGTTCTATCGTAGGATTTGTACGTGTATATCCTGGGCTT
>JBPOHH010000485.1:0-6787 GCA_052035765.1 Bacteroidota bacterium | reverse complement strand
TTGCGGTCCGATAGCCGCAGGAATCGTCGGCGAGAATAAATTCCTCTATGATCTTTGGGGCGATGCCGTGAATACTGCAGCACGGATGGAGTCCCACGGCGAAGCCGGGAAGATCCATGTGACCGAAGATTTTTTGAAGACATTGTTAATGGTTAAGGGTGAATGGTTAATGGATGAAGTGGATGATGTTGCACCATTGACCATTAATCATTTACCATTCACCATTAATCATTTACCATTCACCATTATCCCTCGCGGCGAGCTCGACATCAAAGGCAAAGGTCTCATGAATACTTATTTTTTAGAGAAAATACCATGACACACAAAGAAATGCTGGATGCTGCTCAGGAAGCACATAGTACCGGCAATCACACAGAAGCTCTTCGATTGGCAACTATCGTTCTATCTGAAACCCCGACCGAAACTGAACACCATTGCGTTGCGATGCTCAGTATAGCCGACACAGAAAGAATGCTCGGGCACCATGACCACGCTCAGCTCCTTATTGAACAGTCACTTTCTATCGCGGATGAATTCGGCTATGAGCATGTGAAAGCAAGAGCATATAGTATTTGGGGTGTGCTGTGTATGACCCTATCCGAGCTGCCCCGCGCGCTGGAATATTTCAACAAATCACTCGAACTGTTTACTATGCTTGGGGATACCAACAGAGCTATACTTGTAACCACCAATATAGGAATGCTGTATCAGGAGCTCGCCGATTATGCACGTGCATTAGAGTATATGAACAAAGCACTTACTGATGCAAACCGTATCGGGAACAAAGAATCCGAAGCTCGAATTTCAAGTACGATTGGTACCGTATATTTCGCACTTTGTGATTACCCTCGGGCATTGGAATTTATGAGCAATGGATTTGCAGTGCTTACGGAACTGGGTCAGCAGGCAAATGCAGCACGGGTGTCCAGCAATATCGGTAATATTTATGCAGAGCTTTCAGAGTATCCACTTGCCTTGGAATATTATACGAAGTCATTGAATATTCTAACAGAAATTGGCGACAAAGTGTGGTCCGGGCGGATTTTGAATAATATCGGTAATATCTACTATCTTCTTGCTGACTATCCGCTTGCGCTAGAATACATGATGCAGTCGCTTGTACTTCATACTGAATGTTCGGAAAAATACAGCGCTGCCTTAGCCACCGGCAATATAGGGCTCACTTATCTGGAATTGCAGGACTACTCCTTGGCATTGGAATACATGCTCAAAGCGCATTCAATGTATCAGCAAATCGGTGAGAAGGCGGGTATAGCAGGCACAACAGGCAGTATCGGCTTGCTGTATTCAAGAAGAAATTTTGATGGATATGATCCCCAAAAAGCAGAAGAGTACTTGTTGGAAGCAGTATCACTGAATGAACAACTCGGCACCAAACGCCCATTACTAGATAATTACTTGACCTTGGCGACCGTGTATGAGAATGAAAAACGCTGGGAGGATTTTGCAGTGTATTTCAAGAAGTACCATTATCTTAAAGAAGAAGTCCAAAGCGAGGAAGCAAAGAATCTCGCCGAGAAATATGACAACGAACGTCGGGAAGCAGAACGTGAAAAACAGATCGCACTCGAACGCGCCGCCACACAGGCACGAATTGATGAGCAGCAGAAACTACTCCATAATGTGCTCCCTCCAAGTATAGCCGATAGAATGCTCACCGGCAGCAAACTCATCGCCGAGAAAATCCCGAGCGTATCGGTGCTCTTTGCCGATATTGTTAATTTTACGAAACTCTCCGGGCGTATTACTCCCGAAGAACTTGTCGATGGATTGGATAGAATTTTCAGTGAATTCGATGCACTCGCCGAAAAGTATGGTTTGGAAAAAATCAAGACGATTGGCGACGCCTATATGGTCGTCTCCGGCGCTCCTTTACAACGCAATGACCACGCCCAAGCAATCGCACAGTTTGCGCTCGAAATGGTAGAAATAATGAAAGAATTCCGTTCCTTTTCCACCGGAGAAGAAATACATTTACGCATCGGAATACACAGCGGTGAAGTAGTCGCCGGTGTCATCGGCAAGAAGAAATTCGCGTATGATTTATGGGGTGATGCCGTCAATACTGCAAGTAGGATGGAGTCCCACGGCGAAGCCGGGAAAATCCATGTGACCGAAGAATTTTTGAAGAAATTGTTAATCCTTAATGGTGAATGGTTAATGGATGAAGCAGATGATGTTGCACCATTGACCATTAATCATTTACCATTGACCATTAATCATATACCATTCACCATTAATCATTTACCATTCACCATTATCGATCGAGGAAAGCTCGACATCAAAGGAATAGGCATGATGCACACATACTTTTTAGAAAAAGCAGACAATTCATAATCCACTGAATTTGCTGCAAGTACATACATTCAAAAATAAAAAAAGCCCATGAAAATCCGTGGGCTTTTATCGTTAATTGCCTCAAAATTTACTCCACTACCACCGCGCGCGCCGTACCATTCCACTCTGCCATGTACATACCTGCGGGCAATCCTTCCACGCTCATTGTCCACTCGCTTGTGCCTTGTGGGATTGTGACGCTCGCTGCCTGAACGCCGAGCATAGTGACAAGGCGGAGTGTCGTCGGATGCGCGATTGATTCTCCAAAATTCAGATGGATATTGTTGTCTGCGGGATTCGGGTATAGAGAGAATCCCGGGCTTGTTGAGTTGGGTACTTCTTCGATGCTGTTGGGGTCGGTAATGTACCAGATTTTTGCGGTTTTATCTTTGCTTGCTGTAGCGATGCGTGAGCCATCGGGTGACCATTGCAATGCGGTAATTTCTGCGGTATGCCCAATCAATGAAAAGAGCTTATCGCCTGTCAACGCTGACCATACGACCGGTGTGTCCTCCGTCAATACGGTTGCAATTTTCGAACCGTCCGGGCTCCAGCTTAGATCGGAAATGTACTCCGTCGGTGACGTTATCGTCACGAGTGCATCGCGTGTCGCGACTGACCATATCGTCAAAGTCGTATCACAGGCGATGGCAATTTTTGTACCGTCCGGACTCCATCGCGCAGCGCTAATGAAAAAGCCATTTCCTGATAATGTGAAGAGTTTTTCACCGGTCTCCGATGACCATATTATTGCTGAATTTGTCTGCGTGGATAGAAATTTCGTGCCGTCCGGGCTCCAGCGTACCTCTCCGCCGGTAAACTGATAATTTGTATCCATTGAAAGCAGCTTTTCACCCGTTGCAGCAGAATACACACCGCCCGTATTCTTGTATCCGGTTATGAAAAATTTTGACGCATCCGGACTCCAACCCTTGGGTTCAGAACCTTTTACAGCAAAAATCTGCTGTCCGCTCCCGGCATTCCAAACCGTCATGGTGCTGTCGCTTGCTCGTGTCGTGATTTTCGATCCATCCGGACTCCACTTGACCGTCGATTTCATGAGATTTACCGGAAAAGTAGCCAGTTTTTGATTGTTTTCGACCGACCAGATAGATGTGGTACTGTCTTTCGTATTCTTGATGATTACCTTTGATCCATCCGGGCTCAGATGTGTGGCAGTCATTGCGTCAGGGTAGAACGTTCGTAGCGTCGAAGTTTTGCTACCGCTCTTCGCTGACCACAGCAAGCACATTCTGTCGTCACCGCTTATCGTGGTCACTTTTGTGCCGTCAGCGCTCCAGCGTAAATTGTCAACCTGACCGACATGACCACCGAAAAAAGTGAGATTTTTCCCGTTTTCAGCCGAGCAAATACTGACTGAGGTGAGAATTTTCGTGCCATCGGCACTCCAATCGATGCTCTGACCTTGGTCAGCGAGCGTGCAGAGTTTTGCGCCGTTTGTCCCCGAGAAGACAGCTATTCCGGACGGGGAGACAGTAGCGATTCTATTGCCATCCGGACTCCATCGTATAGGCATTCCGCCCTCGCTTAACGAAAAAAGCTCCTTTTCTGTCGTCACCGACCAAATGAGAATAGGATTATTGCCGACTAACACGATTTTCGTTCCGTCAGGGCTCCAATCTGCTGCAACCACTTCAAATGCATAATCTATGCCGAGGAGTCTCTCTCCGGTGGCAGCCGACCATAAGACTGCTCCATTTTCAAAACCAGAGGATATTGTCAGCACTTTCGCGCCGTCCGGACTCCACATCACGCCGTTAATCTTCGCAGTCTGCTGCAAGGTAAAGAGTTTTTCGCCCGTCGCAGCCGACCAGAGTATAGACGTTTTATCCTTGCTTGATGTCGCAATTTTCGTACCGTCCGGACTCCACATTACGCTCGTAATTTCACCGGTATGTCCTTTACAGGTAAGAAGATTCGCGCCCGTTGTGCCTGACCATATCATCAATGTTGCATCGGCGCTCACGGTGGCAATTTTCGACCCGTCCGGGCTCCATGCTATGCCGCTTAGCTCTTTGGTATGACCGTTGAGTGCCGTAATCTGTGCCCCGGTCGTTGCCGACCACATCACTGCTATATCTTTATTTAATGTTACAATTATAGCGCCGTCCGGACTCCACCGTGCGTCCGTCACCGGGTCGGCATGATGCAGAGTGATGAGTTTATTGGCAGTAAGCACAGACCAAATTATAGCATCGCCGTCGGCGCCGGAAGTGACGACTTTTGTGCCGTCAGGACTCCAGCGCGCCTGCGTCACAAGTCCGGTATGCCCCTTCAAATCAAACTGCACCGTGCCCGGTTTACCGCTGAGAATACGAGCGCTATGCGACTTCTGCTGACCAAGCGCGTAGGTGCTGCTACAGAATAGAGTTGCGATGAATACCATTGTGAATAAACGTTGCATTGTGACCTCAAAATAAAAATGAAAAGATTACGAACCATTTTATTAATAAAATACTTGCAGCAAAACACCGAAATATTTCACTGCATAATAAAGCCCGCAGACTTTTTTCTCGGCGGGCTTTGTATTCTACTGCGCTATTTTACTCTACGACCACAGCGCGCGCCGTACCATTCCACTCTGCCATGTACATACCGGCGGGCAATCCTTCCACGCTCATTGTCCACTCGCTCGTGCCGGCAGGAAGTGTGACGCTCGCAGCTTGCATGCCGAGCATAGTGACAAGGCGGAGTGTCGTCGGATGCGTGATTGATTCTCCAAAATTCAGATGAATATTCTTAGCTACGGGATTCGGATACAGCGTGAATCGGGGGTTTGTTGGATTGGGTAATTCTTCGACGCTGTTTGGGTCGGTGATGTACCAGATTTTTGCGGTGCGGTCATCGCCTGCGGTGGCTACTCTTTTGCCGTCCGGACTCCACTGCGCGGTGTTGACGCCAGTATTTTCTGTGTGACCTCTAAGGGTGAGGAGTTTCGTGCCATCAGCCGACCAGATTATTGCTGTACTATCTAAACTTGCAGTGGCTATTTTGGAGCCGTCCGGACTCCAGTGTGCGGAATAGATTCTTCCATTATGACCTTTTAGAGTTTGGAGTTTTTCACCACTTGATGCAGACCATGCAAACGCAGACTCCATACTTGACGTTACGAGTTTTGAGTTGTCAGGACTCCAATTCACGCTCTCAACGACCCACGAATGACTCAATGTAAACAGCTTTTCACCATTTGAAGCTTGCCAAACAATACAAGTCTTATCCATGCCTGCAGTTGCAATTTTAGTACCGTCCGGACTCCATGCCGCATCCTGAATTCCCGATGTATGTCCGCTCAATGTTAAGAGTTTTTCGCCGGTTGATGATGACCATATAACTGTCGTGTTATCAGCGCTCGCTGTCAACACATTTTCGCCGTTCGGACTCCATACCACATGCGTCACTTGTTTTGTATGAGCATTCAGTACTAAGGGCATGCCGGGGTTTGTTGTTGACCAAATACTTGCCGTTTTATCAGCGCTTGCTGTTGCAATTTTCGACCCGTCCGGACTCCAACTCAACATGGCAATTGCCATCGTATGCGCCTTGATACTTGCGAGCTTTTCACCGTTTGACGCCGACCATATCACTACCAAATTAAGATTAAAACTTGATGGAGATCCTGTTGTATCCAAGGTAATTGTTGCAATTTTCGATCCGTCAGGACTCCAACTAATAGATTTTGCATAGGGTAACGTATAGAGTTTCTCGCCGGTTGCTGACGACCAGACAATAGCTGAATTATCGAGCGCTCCGCCCGACACAGTGGCTAATTTTGTGCCGTCCGGACTCCAGCGAACATCTTTGACATACTCTGTATGCCCCTTCAAATCAAACTGCACCGTGCCCGGTGTACCGCTAAGAATCTTTGCGCCATGCGGCTTCTCTTGAGCAGGTGCGTAAATACTGCTGCAAAAGAGAGTTGCGATGAATATCATTGTGAATAAACGTTGCATTGTGACCTCCGAAAAAACTGGAAAAATGAGAGAACTTACTGTAAAAATTGTGTACTTGCGGCAAGATAGCAGTTTTTTGTTTGGTGAGCAAGGAAATGATGCATTTATGGAAGTTTCTACCTCAAATTTTAGGAAGTTCTACTTCGGTATCCTTGGAAGGGCGACTTGTTTGGTCCCTATGAATAGCTATACGGTGGATTTTAACGCAGAGGCGCAGAGAACGCAAAGATTCCTCACTCGTTATGTATGACAAAAGTAGTAATCGCGAAACCGCAATGCCACTAAAAATACCCGTATCTCTAGTGTTCTTTGTGGGTTACCTTAGCGTTCTTTGTGCTTAAAACTGATTTTCAACATGAAGCCCCGGAAAATGCAATGATATCTCTGCACCTCTGCGCCTCTGCGTTAAAAAATACCGGCAGAACGGCATTGCCATATCTATCTCTGTATTCCAAATA
>JBPOHH010000396.1:0-2142 GCA_052035765.1 Bacteroidota bacterium | reverse complement strand
GCGACCGTGACCGCAGCAGGTATCGGCGCAATCGCTTCTCCCGCTGTGTTTTTAGGATGTATGGCAGCAGCATGCGGCGGATGCGTGACGATCGTGGCAATTGCTTGCGCTGCGCCGTAAGATATTTCTATTCAATTATTTAATTACCTTCAACCAATAAATTTATACGACTATTATGCTAAAAAATATTCTTCTCATCGTGGTTGCCGGACTCCTTCTTGCCAGCTCCGATGCTCTCGCCGATAAAGCAGGCGCCATGAAAGCGAAAGCAGCCCTGCGCGCTGCTCGGAAAGCAGCCGAAACAGACGCTTTTAATAAGTTCGGCGCGACGGTCAGCGGACTCAACAAAACCAACGCCTATCTCTTGGGATATATGTCCCTGATGGTCTATCCGCAGAATCTGGCTCCCGTCAGCGGCGTGAGCGAAGCGGTCTTGCAGGCCAATGCAGGGAATAAATTCGAACAAACCTTCATCGCCAACACGCAGCATCTCTTTGCCGGCGATCCGGTGATGAAATTTTTCTCGAAGACTACACCCATGGGATTTAATCCTGAAGCGATGTGTATTGCTTCGGCGAAGGAAATTATCGTGGTCTTCCGCGGCACGGACAAATTAGTCAACAACGACAAAGGACCACTTGGAGCAATTCTCAGTGAGTTAGGCGAATGGGTGATTACGGATGGTAATGTTCTGCCGCTCGAACGCCCCAAAGACGGTATCGGCGGACTCCTCCATAAAGGCATGAAAAAGAGTCTCGACGCTGTCGATGCCGATATCGCGAAGTTTGTCATGGACAATGGCGGCGCCACCAAACCTGTATGGCTCACCGGTCACTCCCTCGGCGGCGGCATGGCGCAAATTATGGGCGCTTATCTCAAAAAACGTGGCGCTAATGTCAAGGGAATGTATCTCTATAATAGCTGTCATCCGGGAAATGTTGACTTCGCCAATGCACTCAATACACTCCTCGGCAAGACCAATATCCAACGCTTCGAGTATCTCGATGATCCGATTGCAATGCTACCGCCGCAGACGACGGTAACTCAATTAATATCAGGACTTCCGGGAATACCACGTTCACCCCTCGGCGGTTTTGGCCGTGCAGGAGTGCGTAATTTTTATTCCAAACTCGATGGCGCGAATTTCTTTCAGAATCAAGCCGAGCGTGCCGAAGGAACAAATAATCGCCAGAATCTCGGACTCTCCGGTGTATTCAGCCCACTGGCGATTTGCTATCATAATCCACACTGGATCTGCAATGCATCCTACTACGAGCTCCCCGAAGACCAGCGCAGAGGACTCCCCACACCTCCGGACCTCGATGATTGTCAAGGGTGCGGTCCGTTCGCATTCGAGACCGGACGTACGGGAATTACCATCGAGAATCAAGTCATAAACACAGTGCAGGAAATAGCGTTCAACGCAGCTAAAGTATTAAAAAATGTAGCAGATAACCTGCTCCCGGGTGCAAGTCTCGAAGATGGAAAATACACCATCAAGTCTCTCAAAGGTGAGCGATTCCTCGACGTCCCCGGCAGCTGTGACGGTACCGCCGAAGGTGATAAATGTCCGATCCAACTCTGGGGCGCAAGACGCGCCGGAGCCGATGGATTTACGCTCGAACGTGACGGCGCTCTCCCTCTCTACAAAATCAAATTCAAAGGCAAAGTACTCGAAGTGAAAAAATCGGACTATCAAAAGACCGGCGCACAAGTACAGACGACCAAAACAGACAACCCCGTGCCGCTTGACCACGACAATCAACGCTGGCTGGTGTGGAAAATTACCGGGAATAAGTATCTCATCCTCAACTGGAACGTGGGCGCTATGAACAACTTAATGGCACTCGATGCCAAAAATTCCTGCGCCAATGCCGACGGATGTGATGTTAAAACCGGCAAGCTCACCGACAATGATGCCACTCAGGTATGGGTGATCCAACGGGTGAATTGATGTTCTCCCCTTGCTGTATGCAACTGTGCAGCTCAATTCCCTGATTCAATTCGAAGCAACCGGGAAATCTCAAAACAAATTAATCAGGTTCTCCGGCATTGGTGAAGTGTTGCCATCGACTCAATGCTCACCAAAGATTGCCGGAGAACAATTACTCAATGATATTTCAAGTACTACTTATGAAACAA
>JBPOHH010000244.1:0-1763 GCA_052035765.1 Bacteroidota bacterium | reverse complement strand
CGCAGACCGGTGATCCTCGTGCTTATACTTTTCCGCGCTCGATGATACATGACGGAACGTATAATTTCAGCTTCAGCGGTCTCAAGACATCGGTGCGGTATTTCCTCCAAAAGACCTTTCCCGAGTCAATTCCCGAGAATCTTCTGCCGGATATCTGCGCATCGGTGCAGGCGGCGATTACCGAGGTGCTGGTCGCCAAGACGATCCGTGCTGCCGTTGAAAAAAACGTGCGTACGGTGGTTATTGCCGGTGGTGTATCGGCTAATTCGGGTCTGAGGAAATTGATGACCGAGAGTGCTGCCAAGCGTCGTATTCGCATGGTCGCGCCTCGAATGAGTTTTTGTATGGATAATGCCGCGATGATTGGATTTTTGGCGGAGAAGAAATTACAGGACAACCCAAACAATTTTTCCCGGCTTGACTTCAGGGTGCATTCGGCGGCGATGCGGGCGCAGAAGAGATAAATAGTAGAATGGCAATTGTGAATATCAGTCGGTTGATTCCTATAAATATTCGAGTCATCAATTACCATCATTGATTCTGTCGATAAACGTACAAACAACAAAAGGGCAGGAAGCTATGCTTTCTGCCCTTTTGTTTTATGTCTTCAAACGAGATATTCTATCGTCGAGGGGAATGCGACATTAGTTGCTTTGGATGTCCTGCGCCGAGTCTACCGCCGCCCGGCATTCCCCGTTCGGTATTGAATTTACCGAGTAAGTCCTGAAGTATCATCGTCAGCTGTGACAGGTCGTCTGTCGCCCGTGCTACCTGTTCGATAGCACGATTGCTTTCACCGGCTACATCTGAGATGTTTTGGATATTGCGGGAGATGTCTTCACTTGTAATTTCCTGCTGAGCGCTCGCTGCAGCAAGCTGAGTAATGATATTTTGCACATCGTTGGAGACTGTGATAATCTCATTGAGCGATACTCCTGCCTTGTCGGCCAGCTTTTTGCCGATTTCGACTTCTTCGGTGCCTAATTTCATCGCGGATACCGCGCCGGAGGTTTCGCGTTGAATTTTCTTGATCATTGCTCCGATTTCCTTGGTCGCATCCGCTGTTCGCTCGGCAAGCTTGCGCACTTCGTCGGCTACCACCGCGAAACCGCGTCCCTGATCTCCTGCACGGGCTGCTTCGATTGCAGCATTCAATGCCAATAGATTCGTCTGATCGGCGATATCGTTGATAACCTGTACAATTTCACCGATTTCTTCGCTTGATTTGCCGAGTTCCTGCACCGTGACGGCCGATTTTTGCACTACATCGGCGATACGATTCATTCCTTCAATTGTCTGAACGACTACTTGACCGCCGCTCTTGGCACTTTCACCGGCGGTGCGTGCTTTTTCCACGGCAAGATTCATTGCCTGATTACTTTCGATGATATTCGAGGTCATTTCCACGACGGCTGCAGCTACATTACCTGCTTGCTCGGATTGCTGAGAGGCGCCGGTGGACATTTCCTCGATACTTGCAGCTATTTCTGCTGTTGAGCTTGCAGTCGTCTCGACGGCCTCGGAGACATGGACAACCATCGAACGGATATTCTCAACAGCCGCACTGAATCCGGCGTACAAATGCCCGATGTCATCATCGGTATCATGGGATAATTCGACCGTTAAATCTCCGGCAGCAAATCTCTCCATCTCCGTGAGAATCGTGTGTACATTGGTCGATAAATACCGGTCGCGCTTGTTGAGTTCGCTCAATGCCTGTTCGATTTTTTTATCAACGGCTTGTTTCTCGTCTTTTAACTCCT
>JBPOHH010000510.1:0-3238 GCA_052035765.1 Bacteroidota bacterium | reverse complement strand
TACCGACTTACGACTTCCAACTTACCGACTTACGACTTCCAACTTACCGACTCACCAAAAAATACGTCTTCGTCATCCCAATACCCTTGAGGTCGATTTCGCCGCGATCTTCGAAGTGGAAGTGGTCTTTGAGTAAATCGTAGGTAGCGGTCGAACATTGAATCTTACCCGACACTCCGTGGCTTTCGAGGCGGCTTGCGGTATTGACGGTTTCGCCCCAGAGGTCGTAGGCGAATTTTTGCTTGCCGATCACGCCGGCTATGACGGTGCCGCTGTTGATACCGATGCGGACGGCGATGGGCGAACCCGATGCCGTATCGGTATGATTTTCCATGACGTCCAAGACGCCGAGAGCGAATCGTGCAACTCGTTCTGCGTGATCGACTTTCGGCTCCGGTAAGCCGCAGACGCACATGTAGGCGTCGCCGATGGTTTTGATTTTTTCGAGTCCGAATTCCATGGCAAGCTTGTCGAATTCAGTGAAAATGGCATTTAATTGACCCACTAAATGTTCCGGTGAAATGCGCTTGGAAATATTCGTAAATCCAACGATATCCGAGAAAAACACCGTGACATTATCAAATCTCTCGGCGATCATTTCTTCACCCGATTTGAGGCGCTGAGCGATAGTTTCGGGGAGAATATTGAGCAATAAAAGGTCCGACTTCTCCCGTTCCTCCTGAATAATCTGCCGGTCGTGTTCCACTTCCTGATTCTTTTCTTCTAATTCAAGCGTTCGCTCGCGCACCTTGATTTCCAACTCTTCATTTTGCTTTTCGAGGAGATTTTTGATGGCAATTTCCTGTTCTTTTTCGAGGCGGGACTGTTCGAGTTTTTTCTGTTCTAATTCCTTTCGTATCAAATTCATACGATCGGCAAGACCCATTGCAAAGAGCAAGGATTGGAGCGCAAATGCTATCTGAAGAGAGTAGCGCGTGAGAAACACTTCGGGGATGAGCTTGAGTCCCATCGGCACATAAATAAAGTACGCGACATAGGCCATCACACTCGCGATCAGGAAATACATTGCCGGACGGTATTGCTGCCGGTACGCGATAATTGACATAGAAAACGGAAAGGTAATCACGAGCAAGCCGGTGACAAGAAGCACGGAATTGCCGATCGTAATATTCACAAAATACCCATACAAAAGCGTGATAATTATCAGCGAATACAAATAGTTGTAGATGCGGTGGAGTTTGGGTGTATATTTTTTCGTCTCTAAATACACCTGACTGAATATCATATATCCAATGAGCGATATTCCTGCGATTACATAAGGTGAATACTTGCCGACGGAGGGTGCATTATAGAATACAAATTCCTGCAAAAATCCCGTCACGGCTAGGTGATAGAGCGTTTGCGTGACCATGAACCCCGAATAGACGATATACGACTTGTCGCGGTACATGACATAGATAATCAGATTGAAAATGATCATCGCGAGCGTTACACCTAGAAAAACCCCGTGGAAATACCGCGCGTACTGCGCCGAGGCCACAAAAGTCGCCGGCGGAATGAGCTTCACGCCATGTAACCTGCGGAATTCCAGCGAATAGCGCGACACGCTCGTGAGCCGCACATACATCACGGCGCCGACATTCGTGACCGGCACCTGAAAGCACACATATTCACCGTACTGCACGGCGCGCTCTGCAAAAGGAATATCTTCACCCGAGATGAGATGGTGGAATTTCCCTGCCGTGTCAGGTATAAATATCTCAGCTGTATCGATATGCGGCAGCTTCAGGGTCCAGAATTCAGGCGTTTGATTGGTGCCGCGAATGCTCAGTCGCAGCCAGTACGTATGGCTTTTGGTATCGAATTTCAGAGTGCTGTCCGGCAGGAAATTCAACGGAGCAGATGGGCTCGTCACCTCTGCAAGCGTGAACCGACTGAGCGAGTCACGAAGTACTTCAATGCGGGAAGTGATGACCGTCTGAGCAGGCGACGCCCAAACACGAAACGGCGCAAACACGAAGAGTATCTGCGCCGTGAGAAGAACGGAAAGAAGGGGACTTCGTACCATCATACTACGAGGGAGTAAAAGGAATTTCATCGCCAAGTGAATATCCCTTCAGGAATTGCAGCGTTGTTGCTGCCTGCCCGAAGTCACCGGGAAGAATACTATTGGTAATCATTGTCGATGGCAACATCCCGCTAGCCTGAAATGTAGTGCTGGCAAGCTTACTACAAAAGAATGTCGTATTCGGGGATTGCTTATGCTCTTCTGCTCCCTCCGTATAATCGGTCACCATTCCGACACTCACAGGATATGAGAATGATCTTCCAGCTAAAAAACGTGCAGTATTCAACATCGAAGCTGCATCGTCAGATGCGATTGCCGGTGAAAGATGCCTCGCTGCCAATAAAAAACCCGCCGAACCACCAAGAGCTACCTGCTCTGCTGCCCACGTCATGACAGCATCGAGCGATACAAGTTGACAGCCGTCACAGACGACACCCTTGATGTAATCAGATCCAAAATCCTGCGCTGGTTGACCGGGCTTCGGTGGGGGAGGCGGCGGCGCAGCCTGCCAAAAGTAGAGACCTGAAGGAGAGTTGCCATCCGGCAATCGAAACACAATTCCGACATGAGAATAGAGCGGGAGATTTAACTTGCTTTCTAAAGATTCGATTAACAACCCTGCCAAGTCAAAACCCTGAAACAAGATCACATCGCCGGTTTGCAAGCTCGGCGCAAGTTCTGCATACGTCATAGCATCTCCTGAATATAGGATACAAATAAGCGCCTGCAACGAAGCGCCTCGCAGAGCGATGCGGTCTTGAGCCCCCCTCGCTCTCCACAATTTCAACAAATATACGGAATTACGGTAATGTACAAAGGAAGGAAATTATAAAATGGGAATCTATCGCCGTGAAATGGGAAATCTACGTAACATGTATGAAATCCATGCTATGGAAGCAGAATACACCGAAGGGAAGCATATCCTCACCACCCCGCCAAAAACACCGATAAATTATCCTTGAGTCCGAGTCCGAGTTTCTTGCGAATGTTCATTCTATGACCCTCAATCGTTCGCACCGACGCGTAGAGTAGATTCGCTATGTCTTTATTCTCCATGTGAATACGGAGGAGCGCTGCTACTTTAAGTTCCATTGGTGTGAGCTGCGGGAATTCCTTGCTCAATCGCTGAATAAACTCATCATGTGCGCGGTCGAATTTCTGCTTGAAAGTCTGCCATTCTTCTTTTGCGGCTACATTCGACTCGATTGA
>JBPOHH010000102.1:0-3443 GCA_052035765.1 Bacteroidota bacterium | reverse complement strand
AGTACCGGTTAAAACATCAATTAGGCCATCATCTCCTCCGCCTCCAAGGTTGTCTAAAGTCATAGAACCATTGACATCACCTACTTTCATAGCAGCGAAAGACCAGGTTTCTGGATCTGCCGCCGATACGTCATTCATATTAAGCGGTAGTTCAGACTCAAGATATGCAGGGTATGCTAGCCCGTTATAGATTGCAGTAAAGGGGTTACTTTCTAACGCGCTGGTAAATGTGGCGTTGCTCAAATAAAGTTCAGGCAAGAATCGATATGTCCCTACTGGGAAAATATTTTGTAACCCTAGTATTAGACGCCGTATCTGTGTCATATCGGCTGCTGTAACCGAACCACTATTATTGACATCTCCTGCAATCACGCTAAATGGACTCGGTAATGGAGTTATGGCAAGAATGTGTCTTTGTATTAGGCTAATATCTAAAACATTACTACCATTTGTTGGCTGGTAATTGCCTGGGACAGCATCTGGGTTCGTAAGCATTAATGGATGAGATTCTTGAGGGTCAACAGATACTGAAACACTATTAGATAAATTATGAGTGTACGTGATGAAATCACCGTCTTCATCGCTTGTTCGTTCAGCCTCAAAGTTAGTTACCTCATTTCTTATATCTACTATTATGCTTTTTAGAGGGGATTTATCCAAATCTGTGGCAGTTTGAAAATATCTTCTAATGAACCCATCTTCCGCAATTTCGTTATTACAACTAGCAGGGGTAAGTAAAAAATGTCTACTACTTAAAGGGTCGTTCAATATTTCTGACATTAGGGCAATCTGGCCGTTTGTAAATGTTCTAACGGGGCAGAATAAATAATAACTCATTATATTATTCGTAAGATAGCCAGCAGGGAAGATAAACGTACCTGGTGTAAGAGGGGCCGTAGGAATCAATACGTTGGTAGTGTAATCACAACTTAAGGTACACGCGGTAAGCGCAGCCGGACACTGATTTGCTATATTACAAACTGCGTTTGGGCCAGGATCTGGGGGAGTATCAGCCACCTGATCGCCGTTAAGGATTGGATTAGCAAGGAGACAGTTGGAACTGCTTCCGTAATAATTTGGATCATGTGTATGAGATAAGCCCAAAAAATGACCTAGCTCATGGGCCAATGTATATGTAGGGACGCCATGGCTAGCCAACGCAATAAAATTATTGGCAGTAGGAAAGGAGGGAAACGAGGCAACTCCTGATACAGGGCCTCCACCTACAGTAGTTATTGTATTTGTAATATAAACATTTACAGCAGTTTCAGATTTGTACAAATTCTGAAGCCCAATTTTATTTGCAGTATTTGGTACGAAATTAAAATAGGCAGATGAGTTTACATGTTTATATCCACAGATATAAAAATTCAAAAATCCATTGTATGCTTCATTGGCGAGTTCCAATTCTGCACTAATTCTATAATTTCTGGTAGCAGGAGGTGTGCCATCATCTTGATTTACATAAATGATTTGAATCGGGATTGATATTTCACCATTAATTGGTCCCCCTGCGACCGCAGCCGCAGCTGCATATGGAATTCGGTAGTTATATAGGTCATAGTATTCTGCCATATCTAAATCAGGACACATTGGAAGATAAGTTTGACCTCCTAATATTTGTGATAAAAAAACAAGGATTAAAGAAAAGGTTAAGCGTGGATACTTGCTTTTTGTAAACATGGTGAAGATGGTTTATGTGTGATAGTAATATATTCGCATTGATTGAGCTACACAAAAAAGGAGACTATCTCGTATTTCTCCTGTGAGAAAAACAAGCAACTTCGATATAGCCATTAATATCAAAGCAATCAATTACATGCTTGGGAAAGTTAAACTGCAATACAATAATTACTCCTAGTCAGAAGAGGTGGTTATTGATCAGCAGGAATGAAATCGGGAAATTTGTGAAAAAAGTTCAGGCGGTTTGAAGCAGATTCATATGAAGGAATATAAACTACAGAAGGGAAAGAAGCATCTTGCTTGAGGAAGGTCATGGTGATGGGACTATAGTTAAGTAATTTGAAAAGTGTAACTAGCAATGGATTATGAGTAAATAACATAAGGCTATAAGATGCCAATAGGCACCAACAAAAAAGTGGAGAAAATATCTCCTGAAAAGGCTACACAGAAGTAAGGTAGAAAGGAATAAATAGGAGAATCGCGTGCCTAATGATGTTCCTTTACGAAAACAAAAATAATAGGTGGCTTCGAAACTACCAAGAGGGACAAATGTTAAATATGCGTCATCTGCAATGAAGGATGCTTCTATGCCAATGTTTGCCAATAGAAAGGGATAAATTTAACATTCCCTATTTGACTTCACTCATTTTTCCAAAGTTAAGTATGAAGGCTTCCAGATTCATTCTTGTTGCCCTTTGCAGTCTTCTTTGATCCAGATCAAACTATCTTCCACCCACACAACCGCTGTTGAACCTTCTTTTTGCCTACAAAGACCACATTTCATCTGCCTTGAGTACACATTCTGGCAACCGCACAAAGGCATAAGCAGGGTTGACAAACACTACACGATTACTTTTTGAAAAAATAGCTAACCATGGTATTTTTATTCACCTTGGGGGCATGTGCCGTATCCAGAATACCGTTCCCTTTCATGGCCATTTCGCTCATTTGAACTTTGACCTCCCGCAAATGTGCCCGATAAGAAGAATCACGCAGAAAACTCTTTTTACAAGCATAATATCGGTAGCGCTGAGTTCCTTTTACGGCTCTGCCATGCTTTTTAACCAATTCAACCTCACTACAATAAGGACATTTTATTGCTTCGAGCACCATCTTGTAAAATTACAACTTCAACAGATTTAGGACACCACCAAATTCTGAAAACTAGTCCTTATCTGTTAACTACAAGTTTTGTTGTAATTACTATCCCCAGTTCTTGTGATAAAAAAATTAATATATAGATGCCATTTGAAATTAATGAACAATCTAATATGACTTCTTCTTTGTCACTCACGTTTAAATCTTTAATAATTTGACCAGAAGTATTGATCATTTTTAATCTTCCATTCGTACTTAGAGGAATTAATACATTAACCTTTTCTGTATTTGTTGGGTTTGGGAAGACATAAATCTTATTTAATTCTCCTTTTAGGGGAGTACAACAAGTTTGTGTTGTGCTAATTCCTAATGTGTCACAAAGACTACCTGGAGCATCATATAAGTGCAGAAATGGGAAATTCGGGACACAAAATCCATGTCGAGTCGCTAGATTAAGATCATGTTGTCTAAAATCGCATGAGACACCAGGCATATCTGGTTGATGAATTACATGGAAATAAAAGGTAGTATTTGGTACGGATATATAAATATTACCATTAGGAGCTAACATATGTTGATAAAAAGAGACGGGAAGATTAGAAGTCATTGTATCAACGAATCCATCATATTGGCCTACAAGGGTTTTTGACAAAATGATATCA
>JBPOHH010000363.1:0-2831 GCA_052035765.1 Bacteroidota bacterium | reverse complement strand
TTCCAAGTATGAGTCGTAGCCGCCTGATGCATTCTTCGTAAGAGTAGCTAATTGATAGGCATAGCCATCAGCAAAAATATTATCGCTCTGCGGTGACAGCGGATCGACTCCCTTCGGATATAATGTCGGATTCTCCGAATAGAGCTCATTCTTGGCGGGAATATCGAACGTTAACTGCGATACTGCCGAGTATGATGAGCTCACATAGACCTGAAAATGTATGTGGCACACGCGTCCCGGATACCAGCCCGGAAATGCTGTCACGAAATTCACTTCACCATTGGCATCCGTCATCTGATAGCCACGGAGATACGTGAGTCCTGCCTGCCCGGGATTATTGCTGCCGCTATAGCCGGAATATAATCCGTCTTTGCTGCAATGCCAGATATTAACCCTTACATTTTGCATTGGTTGGCAATTATCCACGCCGACGACTCTGATCTTGAGGTTGAGTGGAACGCCGGTCTGCGTCTCGCGAACATCCTGGCGGAAGAATGTGGTGTTTTCGGTGAGGTCTAAGGGGAATGGTCCGGCAGTTTCGGAAGGAATCAGTGTGCAACCTGCAGTCGTCTTTTCGGGGATAATCACCTGCGCATCGGCAGCACCGGCTGCAAGGATGGATGCTGTGCCTGCTAATCCGGCGAGTTTGATAAAATCACGTCTGTTATTTTTCATAGAGTTATTGAAAGTACTTATAGTAAATCTCACGGTATGTGACCGGAATAAATTGTTGGCAGCATCAACACAGGGGTATCTGTTCGGTTACATGTACCTTTCATCTTCTTTCTCTCCCTCTCGAACAGTACTTTTCGGCTTGGACGGCAATGGGTGACCGTAAAACGTCGGGTTGGAATACGTGCAACCGAACCCAATATCCCGTTTACCTCGTGTCAATTTTGTATATTTGGGGTATCGATATCTTTAATAAACCTATTCATGAGAGCAAGTATGGCGAGCTATCCGTTTGGCGAGATTGAACCGAAATGGCAGAAGTATTGGGATGAAAACAACACGTATTCTACCCCTGAGGACTATTCAAAACCGAAATATTATGTCTTGGATATGTTTCCGTATCCGAGTGGTACGGGGCTGCACATGGGGCATCCCGAAGGATATACGGCAACGGATATTGTAGCGCGATTCAAGAGAATGAAGGGATATAATGTTCTTCACCCAATGGGTTTTGATGCGTTTGGCTTACCCACCGAACAATACTCCATGAAAACAGGAATTCACCCGATTGATGCGACCGAGAAAAATGTTGACAATTTCAAGCGTCAGCTCAGGATGCTCGGGCTTGGCTATGATTGGTCGCGGGAGATTAACACCACGCATCCCGAGTACTACAAATGGACGCAGTGGATATTCCTTAAAATATATAATTCGTGGTATGACCACGCGTTGCAAAAAGCGCGTCCGATTGATGAATTGCCGATTCCGTCCGAGCTTACCGACTTGCAGGCAATTGAAGATTATAAAGACTCCAAGCGTCTTGCTTTTAATGCATCTATCCCTGTCAACTGGTGCGAGGGTCTCGGCACTGTGCTCGCCAATGAAGAAGTTGATGAATGGGTTGGCAAGGGTTATACCGTCGAGCGTCGTCCGATGCGGCAGTTAATGCTCCGTATCACCGAATATGCCGACCGCTTACTCGAAGATTTGGAACTCGTCGAATGGCCATCCTCGACCAAAGACATGCAGAAGCATTGGATTGGCAAAAGTACAGGCGCTGAGATTGAGTTTCGTGTCAGTGGCATTGAAGAGTCCATCACCGTCTTTACGACACGGCCGGATACCGTCTTTGGCGCTACGTATCTGGTACTTGCGCCGGAACATCCTCTTGCCGGCATCATTACGACCGATGAATACAGAGCGCAGATTGAGGAGTATCGCAAGCGCGCTTCGCTCAAAAGTGATCTCGAACGCACGGAGCTTGCAAAAGAAAAAACAGGAGTGTTTACCGGTGGATATGCGGTGAATCCTGCAACCAAACAGCTTGTACCGATTTGGATAGCCGATTATGTTCTCGCGCATTACGGTACCGGCGCTATAATGGCGGTACCCGGGCATGACGAACGTGATTTTGCGTTTGCAAGTGCATTTAATTTACCAATTGTTCGAGTCGTTTCAGATGGTGGCAACGATTCTGATGCGATGAGTGCTGCCTACACCGATGAAGGACATTCCGTCAATTCCTCCAATAATGAAGTCAGCTTGAACGGACTCGCCACACAGGACGCCAAAGTCACTATTATTCAATGGCTTGAAAAAACCGGCATCGGCAAAGGCAAGGTGCAGTTTCGCCTGCGTGACTGGCTCTTCTCCCGTCAAAGATATTGGGGCGAGCCGGTTCCGATTTTGTATTATGATGATGGCACACGACGCGCTTTGGATGAAGATGAATTGCCGCTCATGCTCCCGCAGGTCGATCAGTTCAAGCCGGCAGGAACAGGAGAATCCCCGCTTGCCTTGGTGGATTCATGGGTGAATTTCATCGATCCCAAGACCGGCAAGCATGCCCGTTATGAGACCAATACCATGCCGCAATGGGCCGGCTCATGCTGGTATTATCTTCGGTATTTGGATAATAAAAATTCATCTCAATTCTGCGCATCGGAGAAAGAAAAATACTGGATGGGAACGACAGGCGTGGACTTGTATGTCGGCGGGGCCGAACATGCCGTACTCCACTTGCTCTATGCGCGATTTTGGCATAAAGTGTTGTATGATTATGGGTTAGTGTCGAGCAAAGAACCCTTTGCACGGCTCTTTCATCAAGGTCTGATCCTCAGCGAAGACGGAAGCAAGATGTCAAAATCTGTTGGTAAATC
>JBPOHH010000252.1:0-3735 GCA_052035765.1 Bacteroidota bacterium | reverse complement strand
TTTACGCCTTCAATTGTCGTAGCAGCGCTTGGCAGGTCAATTTTATTAAGCACCGGTATAATTTCAAGACCGGCTTCGATGGCAAGATAAAGATTACTAATGGTTTGCGCTTCCACTCCCTGTGTAGCATCCACGACGAGAAGAGCACCCTCACACGCAGCAAGTGACCGTGACACTTCATACGAAAAGTCCACGTGACCGGGAGTATCGATGAGGTTAAGTGTGTAGTCTTTGCCATTTTTGGCGGCATAGCTCATTTGGATGGCGTGAAGTTTGATTGTAATGCCGCGCTCTTGCTCGAGAGGATTGTCGTCCAAAATTTGGTTCATGGTCATTTCGCGGCTCGTGACACGTCCTGTTTTTTCGAGGAGGCGGTCGGCAAGAGTCGATTTCCCGTGGTCAATGTGGGCTATAATACAAAAATTTCTAAGATTCTCCATTAGTTCCTTTTTTAATTGATAGTTGCAAAGCTGAGAGTGTAAAAACAACTGATAAATCATTGGCATGTTCAATTCTACTTTTTGAACATGCAATTTACCACAAACACAGAATTTTACTCAAAATTACGAAAAAAGAAAACCTCACGAAGCGTAAATGTCCGTGAGGTTTTCGGAGAGGGGGCTCCATCGGGAAATGCTATCAGCTATTTTCCTTTGGAACTTCTATAAATATAAGGCGGGTTCCATCTTTTGTCTTTAATTGCAGGCGTATTATATCACCGCGTTTGGCATCGAATGCTTTTTTAAGTTGTCCCGGAGTTTGGATATTCTGCTTGTCCGCCTTGAGGATGACAGCATTAGGAAATAAGCCACGCTCTGCCGCTTCGCTAAATTGCTCTACTTTGGTAATCACGACACCTGTTTCCACATCATTATCTTTTTTAGCTTTTTCGGTGAGCATCCCGACGGTAAATCCGAGTTGCTTGAACGATACCGGCTTTCCGCTGTCGGTGTCCATGTCATCGTCTGAGAGTCCTTTTTTAGCATCATCAGAGGCGAGCTTATCTTTGTCGCGCGGCTGCAGAGTCACTGATTTGGAAATTAACTTACCGTCGCGCCAGATTTTGAGCTTGATGCTTTCGCCGGCACGGTGCATTACCACTCTGCTTTGTAATTCGTTAGATGTATTAACCGCAACACCATCGAGCTCTAATATTACATCTCCGCTTTCAATTCCTGCCTTTGATGCTGCGCCATCGGGCAACACATTGTCAACCAACACACCGGCTACTTTATCGAGTTTCATGGATTTAGCAATCACTTCATCGACCGAACGAATCTGAACGCCGATATAGCCGCGATCTACTTTTCCGTCTTCCATAATATCGAGGATGACTGCTTTTGCCAAGTTTATCGGAATTGCAAATCCATATCCTGAAAAATATCCTGTGCGCGATGCGATTGCTGTATTAATTCCTATCAAACTTCCTTGTAGGTTGAATAATCCGCCACCGCTATTCCCGGGATTAATTGCCGCATCCACCTGAATAAAATTCTCAATTGCATAATTGTCCTTATTAAGCCCCAGCGCACCGCGTCCCAATGCACTCACAATGCCCGAGGTGACGGTAGAATGCAGTCCGAGTGGATTACCTACAGCTATGACCATTTCACCGACCTGCACATTGTCGCTGTTGCCGACATGTACTGCCTGTAAACCCGTTGCATCAATTTTCAGCACTGCCACATCAGTCAGTGGGTCGCGTCCGATGAGCTTTGCTTTGTATTCTTTCTTGTCACTGAAAATCACTTTGATACCGTCTGCTTTGGCATCTTCTACAACGTGGTTATTCGTGACAATATATCCATCATCGGAAATGACGACGCCGGAACCTGCTCCTTCTGATTTTTGGGTTTGATCTTTACCACCGTCATTTTCATCGCCGTCTCCCTGACCGTTGCCATCATCCGGCATTCCGAAGAATTTAAAAAGATCCGGGATTCTGTTCTTAGAAATTTTGGTTTCAGTGATAACATTAATACTTACAACGGCTGGGTTCACAGACTTTGCAACGGAAATATGCGCATCATTGAGTGCCCGAACAGCTTCGTTCATCGCTACCGGTGGAGTTTTGGCACCAATATCTTTTATTCCACCGGCAAATAGGGATGTCAATCCACCATTTCCTAAATTTGATACGAGTACAACGCCAAAAATAATCCCGACTCCAATGAGCATTATTGCGGCGACCAAAGAACGTTTGTTCATACATTTCTCCTGAAAAAATTTATTGTAGAATTGTTAAAATTGAGGAGTGCGGTAACGAAAAAAAACGTCGTTTGTTGTATTTGGTTTGTTAATATACGTTAAACAAAATCCCCCAAAATAAAAAGAGCGGAAAGGATATTCTCCTTTCCGCTCTTGGATTTCTACCGCCGGATAAGTTATTTAGCGATAATGATTTGCTGTTCGCTGGTAAACTGACCGGATGTCATACGCAAGATGTACGAACCGGAGCTGAGACCATCAACCGGTAATTTCACACTGTATGCACCCGGCTCAAGAACACCGACTGCTACGATTGCTACTTGTGAACCGCTTGTCGTGTAGAGTGAGAGCTCAGTCATGGCTTTTAAGCCAACGGAGAAGCTAATATCTGCGCCTTTATTACCGATTGGATTCGGGCTGACGGCGTTGAGATAGTATGCTTTTCCGCTTCCATCAACTTTGCGAAGGTCAAATGCACAAGTTTCGTTGATAGTCACTGTGCCTGGTGTGGATACCACGGAAGCACATGCACTGCCAACAACTTGAACATCGAGTGTAATATCAGTAGTTGGGCTACCATTAGGTAAATAAGCCCCAAATACCATGTCGGCTAGCTTTCCTGATCCTGAAATCGAACCACTTGGGTTTGTAATTTCAAATGTCACTTTTCCGAGAAGATCAGTAGGCTGTGTTAAATCTTTTGCATCACTAATTTTAAGAGTACCACCTGCAACAAACAGATTAGGGAAAGACACTAAAAGGCGTTTGTTGTAGGTAGCTGTAACTATGAGTTTTGTTACATTAGCATTTGGATCGATTGCATCTTTTAAAGTAACAGGTACAATTACTTTATCGCCTATATTTACTTTGAAATTATTATCCTGTACTCCTGTAACACCAATCACTGCATTACTTACAAATTTCTGACCGGTACCTGTAAGATCTGCTGTGTGAGTAGTAGATTTTATTTCATTATTTGCATACTCATTTGTACCATGCACTTGTAATTTGACTGTTGATGGTCCTGTTGCTGCAGGCGAAGGAGTATAAGTAACTAAAAACTTTAATGGACCAGCACCTTGAAGAACAGAAGTAGGGACAGGAGCTTTCAATTGGAACTCACCTAATACATCGTTAGCAATAGTAACGCTGTCAACAAGAAATGGTCTATTTCCATTTGGATTTTCAACTGTGTACGAAATATCTGTTGGAGTACCAACACATACAGTACCAGTTCCGCCTAGAACTACTATCTGTGGATTCGGGATATCGATGATTATACCATTACCTGTCCATGTTGAAGTTACTTGTGCCTCTGCATCGCTTACAGTAGTAATTGCCGCAGTTGCAGCACCTGCACGTTGAGCTAAAAACTCAGCAGAATCGAGGAATATCAACGGCTGATTTGGTTGTAATGTATATGGAAATGTAAATTCTGATTTATTATATCTGAATCCGTCAGCTCCAAATACCTGACCATTGATTGCTTCCAAAATTACGCCTCCAGCTTGAACTGCTAAGTCGGTA
>JBPOHH010000619.1:0-3805 GCA_052035765.1 Bacteroidota bacterium | reverse complement strand
AATCATTCACTTTGCTGATTCTGATGTAGAACATCTCGTTGGCGATTTGGCAGTTGCAACGGTCGATTCTAGACGTCGGTGGGATATTCAACGCAATCACTCGGCTACTCACCTTTTGCATGAAGCATTACGCCGCGTTCTCGGTAATCATGTGCAGCAGTCGGGTTCGCTTGTCGCTCCTGATGCCCTGAGATTTGACTTCTCGCATTTCCAAAAAGTAAGTGCAGAGGAACTCCTTGAAATTGAACACATTATCAACGACAAAATCCGTGAACGATTCCCTGTGCAAACGCTCGAATTGCCAATCGAAGAAGCGCGGAAGATCCATGGCGTGAAGATGTTTTTTGGTGATAAATACGGCGATAAAGTTCGAGTGGTCATTATCGATGAGAAATTCTCGGCGGAGTTCTGCGGTGGCACGCATGTGACAAATTCGAGTGATATAGGATTATTCAAAATCCTTCATGAGACGTCAATTGCATCCGGAATTCGTCGCATCGAAGCTGTTACCTCAGCAGGAGTTGAATCGTATATTCATGGACTGCATCAGGCAATTGAGGACGAGAAAAATGCAGCAAGCGGATTACATGACAAAATCAAGCAGTTAGAGAAAGAACTATCCAATTACAAAGTAGAGCAAATCGCGGCTGAAATCCCTGCGATGATTTCAAAAGCAACCATCATTGACGGCATTCGAGTACTTGCAGAACAGATTCCTTCGACAGATGGCGAACAGTTAAAATTACTCGGCGATCACCTTCGCAATGGTCTTGGTAAGCAAGGAATTGGCGTCCTTGCTACCGTAACAGACGGTAAAATTCAATTAGTTTGCGTAGTCACCGACGACCTTACCTCCCGCTTCCAAGCCGGAAAAGTAGTCGGCGCACTTGCCAAACAACTCGGTGGCGGCGGCGGCGGAAAGCCACACCTTGCGACAGCCGGAGGCAAAGACATCGATAAGCTTAGTGAAGCACTCGCTTCGTTTTCCACTAACTTAGGCCTTTAACCACTTTTCTCAGTTTACTTTTTTATTCATTATTTATCGGAGTACTCGTTATGGCATACGACGCAACAGGGAAAATTCACGAAATCTTCCCGGAAATTCAAGTAAGTGACAAATTCCGCAAACGCGAATTTGTTGTCGAAATTCAAGATGGAATGTACGCAAACTTTATCAAGTTTGAGCTGTCACAAGACAAATGCAGCTTACTTGATGGTTATAAAAATGGTCAGGAAATTAAAGTTCACTTTAATCTCTCCGGCAAGCCCTTTACCAATAAAGAAGGTAAGACCATGTATTTCAATAATCTTCGCGCATGGAAAATCGAAGGCGTCAGCGGTGGAAGTGCTTCTTCCAACGAAGATGACTACTACGCTCCATCGGTAAATGCCGGCAAAGCAGAAGATTTTGATGACGTTCCGTTTTGATGTAGTATGAACCAAAAACACCGTATTTTTCTTCGTTGAGAAATACGGTGTTTCTTTTTTAACTCAGCTCTATTTTAATACAGTAATTAACTTATCTCATTATTATTACAAAGGATACCCATGCCAATTCAACGTGGACCGATTTCTCAATTTATGGAGCATCATTACCTTCATTTTAATGCAGCGGCGATGATGGATGCTGCAAAGGGTTACGAACAGCATTTGCTGGAAAATGGGAAAATGATGATTACTCTTGCCGGTGCAATGAGCACAGCCGAGCTTGGCAAGTCGCTTGCCGAGATGATTCGCCAGGATAAAGTGCAGATTATTTCTTGCACAGGCGCGAATCTCGAGGAAGATATCATGAATCTTGTAGCGCACTCGCATTACAAGCGTGTGCCGCATTATCGCGATCTATCTCCTCAGGATGAATGGGACTTACTTGAAAATCACTATAATCGTGTGACAGATACTTGTATTCCTGAAGAAGAAGCATTTCGCAGGTTGCAAAAGCATATCTACAAGCTTTGGAAAGATGCTGATACAGCGGGTGAACGGTATTTCCCGCATGAATTTATGTATAAAATGCTGCTCAGCGGTGTGCTCGAACAGTATTATGAAATTGACCCGAAGAACTCCTGGATGTTGGCTGCGGCCGAGAAAAATCTTCCGATTGTATGTCCGGGCTGGGAAGATTCGACCATGGGTAATATCTTTGCATCGTATGTAATTAAAGAAGATATCAAGCCATCAACCATGAAAAGCGGCATCGAATACATGGCATGGCTCGCAAAATGGTACATTGCCAACTGCGAAGGCAAAGGAATTGGATTTTTCCAAATTGGTGGCGGAATCGCCGGTGACTTCCCTATTTGCGTGGTGCCTATGCTCTATCAGGACATGGAAATGCACGATATCCCATTCTGGGGCTACTTCTGCCAGATCAGCGATTCTACGACCAGCTACGGTTCGTATTCAGGCGCTGTGCCGAATGAAAAGATCACTTGGGGTAAGCTTGGCATCGAAACGCCGAAGTTCATCGTCGAAAGTGATGCAACTATCGTCGCTCCTCTCATGTTTGGCTGGATACTCGGCTGGTAATATTTGATGGATGAGTATATTCGCAAAAAAAAAAGCGATTCGAAATTTTCGAATCGCTTTTTTGCTTTTGGGAGATTGATCAGTGTTTGGTCTTATCACGATGATCGAACATCTGTTTTTCAGTATTGATAATTGCATGAATTTTCTCGGCTTCCGCAGGTTTATTCAGCTTGATATATGCGCTTGAGAGCAAGGATTCCATATCAGCCCTTACGGATTCACGTTGCTTACGGTCTGAAATCTGCAGCCATGCATGCTGATCAAAGTACGACGAAAGGCGCCTGATGACTTGCTTCGGATACTTCGCCGAATCAGTACGGGCATTGGTTATGATTTTACGTAATTGCGCCGCTACATCGGGCTTGGGTGATTTGCCATACGAACTGTCTTTTTTTTGTCGTGAGGTATTATACCGTTCAATTTTATTTTTTAATGTCTGGATTGTATTGTCATCCGAGAAGTCGTACAGCTTGAATTTATTGCCGACAGATGGACGCACACGAACAGTAATAGCAGCAGAATCACGGGGAAAACCTTTGTCTTTTAACTGGCTAACTACTTGAGAAATATTATCAGCAGTGAGATTGGTCTCTACTAATAAAAGTCCACCCCGAATAAAGACTTCACCAAAAAATCCATCGGCACGCCCGAAATTTTTGAGAATATTCTGCCGGATAAATTGACCTTGATTGTAGCAGCGCTGATAATCATCACCGCCGAGACCTTGGCGTGAACGCAGCACCTGAAGCGTAGATTTACTATCTTTATGTCCAAGGAGTTCGATAATACCCATCGCTTGCGAGAAGCCGAATTCGACATAATAATCAATCTTACCGACACCGGCGATTCTCGATGCTTCACTTAAATATGCTCTCAATCCACGATTCGCATGGACGATAGTCAGTTTATTCAATGAGTTAGAATCACTAAAGCCAGCATCCGCCGGAGTGTCCCGCGGAATCGAAATAATTTCAATCTTACCACTATCGAGCAGAATCGACACCACGTGATTCGCATCGGCATGCTTGGTGCCGGTACCCATGCGGGCATCGACGCCTATGACGGCGATATTAACTCGTCTGCCGCGATAGCTTGATTTTCCGGCATCTTTTTCAATCGTAAACAAGGGCTGATCACCCGAAACCTTAGTTCGCGAGGAGTCAGCAGGTGCGATTCTCAACAGAGAGTCTCTTTTAACGGGATTGTCGCCATTTTTAGAATGCTTGGGCTTATCGGATGCACGAAGCTTTTTGGTTTCACGCGGTGATTCGGGTAT
>JBPOHH010000588.1:0-2061 GCA_052035765.1 Bacteroidota bacterium | reverse complement strand
CTACGTCGGTTAAAAAAGACCATAAACACATCTGTAGGGGCGAAATTCATTCGCCCAAGTCGTAATAGGCCAAGGGCGGATGCAATTAGCCCCAACCTCGGTTAAAAAAACCACAAACACAATTATTGAACAAAAAAAATCCCGACTGCCGCTAAGCAGTCGGGATTATAGATAAACAAGCGATTGATTACGCTTCGACCGTTGTATTGAGCGCTTCGGTCACTTTATTAGCAGCATCCTGAAGATTGCTTGCTACGAGGAATGCCATGCCGGAATTCTGGAGAATTTCCTGTGCTTCTTTAGCATTGGTGCCTTCGAGGCGAACGATGACCGGGATATTGACTTCGACTAATTTTAATGCCTGGAGAATACCATTTGCCACGCGGTCGCAGCGAACAATTCCACCAAAAATATTGACGAGGACGGCTTTTACATTCGGGTCGCTGAGCATGATTCTGAATGCATTGGCAATACGCTCGACATTTGCTCCACCCCCAACGTCCAGGAAGTTCGCCGGGAATCCGCCCGCAAGCTGAATGATGTCCATTGTTGCCATGGCAAGACCGGCGCCATTGACCATACAGCCGACATTACCATCGAGCTTGATATAATTTAAATTGAATTTTGATGCTTCGACTTCGAGGGGCGCTTCTTCTGCAACATCACGGAGTTCGTTGAATTCTGCATGACGGTAGAGGGCATTATCATCGAAATTGAGCTTCGCGTCGAGAGCGATGATTTTATTGTCTTCGGTAAGCACGAGTGGATTAACTTCGAGCATCGAACAGTCCATATCATCATACGCTTTGACGAGCTTAGTAATAAACGAGAGGAAGCTTTTGAAGCCGTCGCCGCTGAGTCCGAGACCAAATGCTATGCGACGTGCCTGGAATTGTTGGAAGCCGATCACAGGATCGATGACTTCGCGGATGATGCGATCAGGAGTTTCTTCAGCGACTTTTTCGATTTCCACGCCACCTTCGGTCGATGCCATGATGATATTTTTACCGGTTTGGCGGTCGAGCACGATGCTGATGTACATTTCGGTTGCGATGGCGCATCCTTCTTCGATAAACATACGATTGACGATTTTGCCTTCTTCACCGGTTTGAATGGTAATGAGCTTATTGCCAAAGGTAGCTTTTGCATATTGATATGCTTTATCGGCGATATTTCCCTCGCGGATGACCGTCACGCCACGTACTTGTTTACCAAGGACTTCGACGGGTTGGTTGGTTGTAGCATGCACCACTGTACCTTTACCGCGTCCGCCGGCATGAATTTGTGATTTGAGCACGATTGTCGAAATCCCGCGGAGTACAAAGTCGCGGTAGGCGGCAGTGCCAGCTTCTTCGGCAGTCGTCACTGCTTTACCAAAGAGCACCGGCACACCGTAGCGGCGCAGTAATTCCTTGGCTTGATATTCATGAATATTCATTCAATTCTCTAAAAATGATAAAAAATAGGATAGTTGTTCAAAAGAAATGAAATCAATTTTTTACTTGATGGTTCGGCAAGATTACCGTAAATTCGGAGTAAATCATTGATTTCAACTGCAAAATTACCGAAACTTGGCATGACTGCCAAAGATAAGGACAAATCTACTATGAAGTTTGCTAAATTTTACATCCCTCTCTTACTGCTGATTTTGACCTATTTATCCATCCGTCCTACCTTCGAAAGCACGACTCTTGGCACGAAAGGGAATCCCATCCGCCTGCTCCTCGTTCCCTCGGTGGACGCTCAGAAAATCTCGACCAGTGCCGACTCGCTCGTTGCGTATTTGCAGCGGGAAACGGGATATACGTTCGCCGCATCGCTCCCGACGAGCTTTATTGCCGTCGTCGAGGCATTCGGCAGCGGCAAGGCAGATGTGGCAGCGATGAACACGTTCAGCTATGTGCTCGCGCATAAAAAATACGGCGTGGAAGCAGCCCTGAAAGTGATACGCCGCGATGGTGAAAAGACGTATAAAGGACAGTTTATCACCCGCACCGATAGTGGAATTGACTCGCTCTATGAACTGAATGGTCGCAAAATCGCCTACGTCGATGCCGCCTC
>JBPOHH010000259.1:0-3539 GCA_052035765.1 Bacteroidota bacterium | reverse complement strand
ATAATTTCTTTGGGTAATGCACTTGTACCCGGCAAATTTTCAGAGGGAGTTGATGCTTGAGGAGGATTATCCTGAGCCGAAACAACCTGTATGCAGAGAGCGCAGCAAAGAGTTAAAAAGAAAATTTTCATAAAGAACCTACAATTTGCAAGGTATTATACATCAGTAATTTATTCTAATCCCACCGATTTTTTCAGGATTATCTCTTCTGTGCGGGTAAGATGCCGATATTCGCCCCGTGCAAGCCCACGGGTCGAAAGAGTAGCAAACGATTTACGGTCAAGGCGCTTGACTTCATAGCCAAGTGATTCAAAGATTCTCCGGACTTCCCTATTCCGGCCTTCATGCAGCTCAAGCGTCACATGCGTACGGTCAGTCGGCTGCACGAGTACTTCACAGGGTGATGTCATTCCATCTTCAAGCTCTATACCCTGACTGATTTTTTTTGCATCTTCCAGGTCGATTCTTTTGTCAAGAACCACATTATAAACCCTTGGTACTTCATAGCTTGGATGAGTAAGTCTGTAAGCTAAATCGCCGTCGTTGGTCATTAGTAAAGCTCCGGTAGTATTTCTGTCGAGCCGACCGACCGGAAAAATGCGATCTTGCTTACGGACGATATCCATCACCGTTTTTCTTCCCTTTTCATCACTGACAGTCGTGATAAAATCCTTGGGTTTATTCAGGAGTATGTAAATCAGATTTTTATAGATGGTGACCGGCTCACCACGAACAGTGACAAAGTCGCTTTTCAGCACTCTCCGTGAAAGGTCCGTAACCACTTCACGATTCACTTTTACAAGTCCTTGGATGATAAGTTCTTCAGCTGCTCTACGTGAGCAGAGACCGGCATCGGCGAGATATTTATTAATACGTACACCATCAGATTTTGCTGCCGGTTCCTGTCGTGAAGTGGAAGATGTTCGTTTTTTGGAAGATTTCATTTTGGAAGAATTAAGCAGTACATTTTCGTTTCTCGGTGGCAATTTACAAAATTTTTACCGTATAGGTTGAGATTTTTGTTTCTCATCGAGCATATCAAGTACAGCCCTATACACCATTAACGGTGTGATAGAATTCATACATACATGTGTTCCTAATGGGCATACTTTTGCTCCGTGTATAGAGCATGGCCGACAATCAATCGTCGAATTTTCGATGCTGAAATCCTGCTCGCCTCGTGGTGAGAAACCGAACATCGGAGAAGTAGGACCATAGATTGTAAGAGTCGGACATCCGGCAATCCATCCTAGATGAGTCGGTGCTGAGTCGTTGGTGATGAGTGCGCCGCATTGTTGCAGCAATGCAAGAGTCTGTGCGATTGACGTCTTTCCTGCTAAAGATACCGATCCTGAGAGCCGGGCAAGTCGCGAGCAAAGGTGTTCATCCTCTTTTCCGCCTACATAAATACATGTATATCCTTTTCGTTGAAGATGTTGCGCTGTTTCCACAAAATACTCGTCTTTCCAGCGTTTTGTAGGCCACACCGACCCGGGTGCGAGAACAATGAGTGCAGAACCGGAATTTTTCCCTCTAATGTTTGCAACGGTCTGAAGAACTGCTAACGAATCATTTTCATCGATTCGAATACGTGGTCGTTGTGCCTTTGCGAGAGCAACGTTGCTTGTTTCATCAAAGACCCCGAGAAGTGACAAATTTCTCTCAACTTCATGTAAATGAATAGGATAGTGTATGCGTTTACTATAGAGCATTGCTAATGTATTCGTAGTATATCCAACTGAAATTGCGGGATGAATATAGTGCATTATGAGCGTGGATCTCAGTGAGCGATGAGGTGAAAGCACGCAGTCAATTGAGAAATGAGAAAGAGTATCTGCGAATCCTTTTAAAGTCGCTACAGATCGGTGAGCATTACGTTTATCGAAGACATGCGTAAAATCTATACTCTCTGAACAAGCTGTTATCTGAGCGCCAGCCGGTGTCGTAATAAAGTGAATCTCTGCAGTAGGATGTACATTCCTGATAGCATCTGCTAAAGGCAATGTAAGTGCAATATCCCCAAGGAAAGCGGTCTGTATAATTGCAAATCGTGAGTAATCAATGATTTTCATATTTTCCACCGTTTATGCTGCCAAGACCATTGTTCCGGATGTAATCGAATGACATCTTCTAAAATTTTTACATGCCGTGCAGTAAGCTCTACAATTCCGTCTTTCGAATAGGTGAGATCATCATACGGAATCGATTCCAGTGTAACCGAATACTTACCTGACGGCTGTCGTACAGCAAAGCCGATGATAAGTGGAATTTGAAATTTTAATGCCAATGCAGCCGGAGCTTCATATGTAGGTGCCGGGCGTCGAAAAAAATCAACAAAGATATTTTTTGACGCATTCGCTGCCTGATCGGTGAGCATTGCCACTGCCTTTCCCTCCTGCAGCAGCTTCACAATCTCCCGTGCAGCATTAGTCATCGGCACTATTTTGTTGGTAGATCTGGTACGAAAGACATTGATATATTCATTCGCGTAGGGATTATGCTGAGGGGCCACGACGATATGCAAAGGGATGTCAGAATAAAGACCGGCGGCAAAAGCGAGAAGCTCCCAGTTACCAAAATGTCCGGATAGCAATATCATCCCCTTGTTGTTACGATAAGCACTGTGGAGCAGTTCTAGATTGGTAAACTCAATAAAATCTATGAGCTTTTCATTGGTAAGATATTGAAATGAAAGTATCTCAGCCAAAACAATACCAAGGTTACGGTAAGAAGAAAGAGCAATATGGCGGTGCCATGAGTGTGATTTTTCCGGCCATGCTTCACGCAGATTCTCGAGAGTGATTGCATACCGTTTTGAGCTTGCAAATTTTAGAATATATCCTATCACATCTCCGATGATAATTCTACCTTTTAAGGGCAAATGTGCACAGATTCTACCTACCCACCGAAGTACGAAAGATTGTGCAACATCTGAAATTTTCTTCATAAGTATTTTTCAATCATACCGTTAGCAAAGGTCACCGAATTTGGTCGTCTTGTGTTTGGAACATCAATACATACTTTTGAAGCCAATTATCATTCCGGGGCTCGCCATTTGCAGATGAATTGACCTGTACATAGTTTCCTATACCCTTTAAATCGACAAACTGGAAATTTACACCACCTTGAATATTTCCGTATAACCATTCTTCATACGGCCGAGTTTCACTCCCTGCCGGATGACGATCTATTTGTGTGGGGAATCCGTATTTACGGAGCACCCTTCCCGGATCGGTACGCCAGCCATCTTTAATTAATATATTCGAATAAAATGTATTGGCATGTTGTATTGCTTTCCGAAATTCAATCAACCGTTCATTTTCAGGTGTTTCCGGCCTCGGATCTCGAGTTTTCCAAAATCGAAAAAGAAATTTTTGTTTTGCGGACGATTCTGTGAGTGATTCAAAAAGCCCGACTTCTGATTGTGTAGCCAGTACTTTTGCCTTGATGAACTCTTCCTGTATACGTTCCGGTGAAAGTGTTGCAAACTCACTGAGTTGAAAGATCTCATCTTCTGAATACGTACGTTGAAGCTCGGC
>JBPOHH010000250.1:0-7299 GCA_052035765.1 Bacteroidota bacterium | reverse complement strand
ATTTGCTTGATGCTTCGACAAGCTCAGCATGACGAATAATGTACAGTCACACTGAATAACATACAGTCACACTGAATAACATACAGTCACTCTGAACCCCTTCGAAGTGTTCAATAACATATCTATTTTCTTCATAAGTCAGCAACATTAGGTTGTCGCCTTATTGGGTTATGGATAACGCGCGTAGTACCATTACATAATTCATAACTACTAATATAAACATATCATTATATGCTCAATACTATCATTAGGTTCTCAGTCAAGAATAAACTCATCATCGGACTCTTCGTCCTGCTCCTCATCGGCTATGGCGGCTACGAATGCACCCGGCTCCCGATCGATGCTGTGCCCGACATCACAGACAATCAAGTACAGGTCATTACATCCGTTCCCTCTCTCGGCGCGCCGGACGTCGAGCGGCTAATTACCTTCCCTATCGAACAAGCCACGAGCAACATCCCCGGACTCCATGAGATTCGCAGTTTTTCCCGCTTCGGGCTCTCGCTTATTACCATTGTATTTGATGATAATGTCGATATTTACTGGGCGCGTCAGCAGGTGAGTGAACGCCTGAAAAGCGCTCAAGAACAGATCCCGGCTGGCATGGGTACTTCAGAGCTTGCGCCTGTAACGACAGGCCTCGGGGAAATATACCAATATGTGCTCAGGGCAAAACATGGATACGAAATGAAGTACGACGAGACCGAACTCCGCACGATTCAAGATTGGATCGTTCGTCGGCAATTACTTGGAGTAAAAGGAGTTGCCGATGTGAGCAGTTTTGGTGGCAAGCTCAAGCAATACGAAATAGCCATCGATGCCAGCAAACTGAAGTCGTTTGATATCACCATGAATGATGTTTTCGTTGCGCTGGAAAAGAATAATGAAAATACAGGAGGAGCATACATCGAGAAAAAATCAACTGTCCTTTATATCCGCAGCGAAGGGTTAATAGGCAGCATGGAAGACATTCGTCAAATTGTCGTCAAAAACACTGACAACGGAACTCCGCTTCTCATAAAGGATGTTGCTGATGTGCGTATTGGAAGTGCAGTTCGGTATGGTGGTATGACATACAACGACGAAGGTGAGGCGGCAGGCGGTGTCGTTCTCATGCTTAAAGGTGGTAATAGCAGTCAGGTCATCGGAAATGTGAAGGAACGTATTCGGCAAATCGAAAAAACTCTGCCAGAAGGGGTTGTAATTGAACCGTTTCTTGATCGAACGAAGATGGTCAATAGTGCGCTCGGCACAGTGGCTACCAACCTTATGGAAGGAGCATTAATTGTCATTTTCGTTCTCGTGCTTTTCCTCGGAAATTTTAGAGCCGGACTCCTTGTAGCATCTGTAATTCCGCTCTCAATGCTTTTTGCGGTAATCATGATGAATTTATTCGGTGTGAGCGGCAATCTTATGAGCTTGGGGGCTCTCGATTTTGGACTCATTGTCGATGGAGCAGTTATTATCGTCGAAGCAGTGCTCCATAGTGTGACGCATAACCACCAAGCAAATTCAGTAATTACCAAACTTCACCAAAGCGAGATGGACGATACGGTCAATAAATCTGCGAGCAGGATGATGAATAGTGCTGTGTTCGGTCAAATCATCATTCTCATTGTGTATCTTCCGATTTTTACACTCGAGGGTATTGAAGGTAAAATGTTCAAACCGATGGCACAAACCGTTGCTTTTGCTCTTCTTGGCGCATTTCTTCTCTCACTAACCTATATCCCGATGATGAGTACGATCTTCCTGAGTAAGTCCGTCAATCCAAAGAGGAATATTTCGGATAAAATGATGGAAATTTTTATCAAGAATCATGTGAAGTATCTGACGAAGATTATGAAATTCCCAAAAACAGTCTTGGGTGGCGCACTTTGCTTAATGATAGTCGCGGGGATTGTCTTCTCGGGTATGGGTGGGGAATTTATCCCTGAATTACCCGAAGGTGACTTCGCCGTCGAAACGCGCGTACTCACCGGCAGTAGTATTCCCACGACGGTCGATGCCTGTCTCAAAGCAGCGCATATTCTGAAAAATAAATTTCCGGAAGTCGAAAAAGTCATCGGCAAAGTCGGTAGCGGTGAAATTCCCACCGATCCTATGCCAATGGTAGCAGCCGACTTGATGATTATTCTCAAGGATAAAAGCGAGTGGACTTCAGCGGATACCTGGGAGGAGCTATCGGGGAAAATGAGCGAAGCACTGCTCGATGTACCGGGCGTGACGTATAGTTTTCAGTATCCGGTCGCAATGCGATTTAATGAACTCATGACCGGCGCCAAACAAGATGTGGTCTGTAAAATTTTCGGTGAAAATTTGGATTCTCTCTCCAAATATGGCAAGATGCTCGGAGAGGTGTCGGCAGGTGTCGATGGCGCAGAGAATATTTATGTAGAACCGATCGACGGACTCCCTCAACTTGTAATTACCTATAAACGCAATGTGATAGCCCAATACGGCATGAATGTCGCTGATATCAACCGCGTAGTCAATACTGCCTTTGCCGGACAAAGTACCGGTCAAGTTTTCGAAGATGAAAAGCGCTTTGACATGGTCGTGCGCCTCGCCGGTGAACGCCGCAAAAGTGTAGAAGATGTGCAGAATTTACTGATTCCCACTCCGCGAGGCGAGCAGATACCGCTCTCTCATGTAGCGGAAGTGGCCATCCAGGAAAGTGTGAATCAGATACAGCGCGAAGATGCCAAGCGTAGAATAATTGTGGGATTCAATGTTCATGGAAGAGATGTGCAAAGTATAGTGAACGACTTGCAGGATAAGGTAAATAAGCGTATCAAGCTGCCCGCCGGATATTACATTACGTATGGCGGCGCGTTCGAAAATTTGGTAGCCGCTCAGAAGCGCTTGTCACTTGCTGTACCGGTTGCACTGTTGCTGATTTTTCTCTTTCTCTATTTTGCCTTTGGTTCACTCAGGCAGGGCTTGCTGATTTACTCGGCTATTCCGCTGTCTGCCGTCGGCGGAGTGTTCTTTCTGGCGCTTCGTGGCATGCCGTTCAGTATCAGCGCCGGCGTTGGATTTATCGCACTATTTGGCGTATCTGTCTTGAATGGAATCGTGTTAGTTGCGGAGTTCAATCGTGTCAAATCGACCGGCGAGCTCGATCCTGTGCGTATTGTCATCGAAGGTACGCGGAATCGTCTGCGTCCTGTGCTTATGACGGCATTTGTCGCTTCTCTTGGGTTTCTTCCGATGGCACTAAGTCATGGCGCTGGAGCCGAAGTGCAGCGTCCGCTTGCGACGGTTGTGATTGGCGGCTTGCTCATCGCTACCTTCTTGACTTTATTCGTGTTACCCGTGCTGTACACCATTTTTGAAAAAGGATTTCGCGCCACGCCACGGTCAATTACCGCATCGATTTTCTTTGTAATTATCATGCTTACCGCGCTTCCTTCCACGGCGCAACAGCCAATATCGCTCCAGGCGGCAATCGACACTGCACTTCGTAATAATTTGTCCATTAAAAATGAATCATTGCAGGCAGAATATCTAAAAAAACTCACCGGTACAACTCTTAATATTCCGTCAATGGCAATTACAGGTGAGTATGGGCAGATGAATTCCGCGTTCAATGACACCAAATTCTCACTCTCGCAAACAATTAATTTCCCAACTGTTTATATCAAATCAAAAGCGCTCAGCGAAGAAAAATACCGGAGTGGAATTCTTGCTCTTGCTGCCAAACAGGCCGAGATCAAACAGCGGGTGCGGGAGGTGTATTACGGATTGCTCTATTTGCAACAAAAAGAGAACTTACTGCAACGTTCGGACAGCATGTATGCTGCATTAGAAGAAAAATCTCGTGCGCGACTCTCAAGCGGCGAGAGTACCATCATCGAACAAAAGCTGGCCGAGATGCAGCGCGGTCAGGTGAGGGCGCAATTGCTCGGACTCCAAAGCGAGATGGATGTTTTGTTGCTGCAATTTCATGTGCTGCTCAATACGCAAGTGCCGCCGGTGCCGCTTGCCGGAACAGTAACCTTCGAACCTCATGCCCTTGATTCATCAGCACTTGCAGAGCATCCGCGTCTTAGGGTATTGCTCCTTGAGAAAAGCGCCGCGCTCCTTGCGACAGAGGTCGAGCAGTCAAAACTTTTGCCGGATCTGACGGTTGGGTTTAGTTCGCAGACCATCCAAGGCACCGGCGCTGATGACATTCGCTACTCGACCGCGACGCGCTTCAATTCTTTCCAAGTCGGCGTGAGTGTGCCGCTGTTTTTTGGTGCGCAATCCGGCAGAATTGACGCTGCCCGCACCATGGAAGCAATGGCGGAGAATTCCTACACAATGGGTAAACAAACGATGAATGCGGAATTTGTGTCAACACTCCGACGCTACAAAATGCAGAAGCAAGTCATTGAATATTATGAAAATACTGCCCTTGGAAAGGCAAAGGTGATTACCCAAACAGCCGACCTACAGCTCTCCTCGGGTGAGATTAATTACCTCGAATGGGCGCAAATTGTCAATACTGCCGTTACTCTCGAGAGCAGCTATCTCGATGCCGTCAAAGACCTTAATGAAACAAGTATCCACCTTGAATTTTTAACTAATAATTGAACCAATGAAACTGCCATAAAACGACAAAAAATTCCTGTTTTTGCTTTTTGCAATCTCGATCGTGGTTGCGTTGGAAGTGTTATCGCTGCTCGATATCCATATCCCGATGCCGTATTCGCCGGTGGTGTTCGCGGCGTTTATTCTCGGTATCGGCTGGAGTGTGCTTTGGAGCGGAATAAAAGCAATTATAAAACTGAAATTCAGCAGTATAAATTTACTGATGACTATTGCTGCCATCGGTGCATTCTATCTGGGTGAATATCCGGAAGCGGCGGTGGTGATTGTGCTGTATGTATTGGGTGAACGCCTTGAAAGTATTGGTGTTGCAAATTCCAAAGCTGCATTGAACAACCTCGTACGTAGTGCTCCGAAAGTAGCGTTTGTGCCCTCACAGAATCAAGCTGTTGCGATTGAGAGCATCCCCGTCGGCACGATTATTCAGGTAAAAGCAGGCGAAATGATACCGCTTGACGGGAAAATACTCACCGGCGAAACAAGCATCGACGAAGCAACGATCACCGGCGAACCTATCCCGCAGGACAAGCATGTGGGCGATACGGTGTTCGCCGGTACGCTCAACAAAAACGGTTTTGTCGAAATCGAAACCACCAAGCTTGCCGCCGACACGACGTTTTCAAAAATCATCCGCCTCACATTCGAAGCATCTGCCAATAAAAGCGACACGCAGAAATTCATTCAGAAATTCTCCAAAATATACACTCCGATTATTATTAGCTTGGCAATACTGGTAGTTACGGTGCCGGTCTTTATTCTGCATTTGGATCTGCATCACTGGTTGAAGCAGGCGATAACGCTTCTGGTCATTGCCTGTCCGTGCGCGCTTGTCATCTCGACACCGGTGGCAATTTACGCAGCAATCGGTAACGCGTCGGCAAGGGGCGCGCTCGTAAAAGGTGGGAAATATATCGAGGCATTGGCATCAATTACGGCGATTGCACTCGACAAAACACGCACGATTACCTTCGGCAAGCCGGTGGTGTCGGATGTATTTCCTTTGAATGGAAATAGCAGGGAAGAACTCCTTGCATGTGGCGCGGGCACAGAAATTTTTTCGGAACATCCTCTCGCGCAAGCTATTGTCGATGCGAGTGTTGCAGAAGGATTCACGCCCCATGAATCTCAAAAATTCAGGAGTATTATTGGCAAAGGAGCAACGGCTACCTGCCTGGTATGCAAGGACGAAACGACCTATGTCGGCAAGCTCGAATTTATCCGGGAGCATACGCCCTTCGACAGTGAAGCCGAAAAAATTGTTGCCGGGCTTTCTGCTGATGGTGCTACGAGTGTAGTCGTGAGCTGTGGCGGCGCAATTGCGGGTGTTATCGGATTAATGGATGAAATTAAACCTGATAGCGCGGCGGCGGTGAAAGAGCTGAGAGCGCTTGGTATCGAACCCGTCATGCTCACCGGCGACAATGAAACCGCCGCGCAGTATGTGGCTCGTCAGGTTGGAATTACTACCGTATTTGGCGGATTATTACCGGAAGAAAAAGTCGGGAAAATCAACGAACTTTTGAGTCGCTTTCAGCATGTGGCAATGGTCGGCGATGGTATCAACGACGCTCCTGCCTTGGCTCAAAGTACGGTGGGAATTGCAATGGGCGCAGCAGGGAGCGATACGGCAATTGAAACGGCAAATATTGCCCTTATGAATGATACTCTTTCGCTGATTCCACACCTCGTGCGCCTGAGCAGAAGAACAGTACGAACGATACAAACTAATACCATTGGTGCAATTGCCGTGAAAGTGATATTTATTGCGCTCGCGATCGCCGGCTACAGCAATTTAGTACTTGCAATCGCCGCCGACGTCGGAGTGACACTCGTGGTGATATTGCTGAGTTTGCGCCTTGGGGCATATTCGCCAAAAAACAATAACCAATAAATTCCAACTAAATTATACAAAAACCATGAAAACAACTATAACAATAGCAATACTTTGCATACTTCTGGGAGGATGCGGCAATTCCCCAAAAACAGAGAATACTCCCGCGCCTCCCGAGTCCGCCGACGAAACAACCGTCACCCTCACCGATGCGCAAGTCAGTAATTCGGATGTGCGGGTCGATACCATTCATCAGCAGAATATTTCCTCGCTCCTGAAAGTAAACGGAAAAATCGAAGTGCCGCCGCAGAATATGGTGTCTGTCAGCGTGCCGATGGGCGGATATTTGAAGTCCACTAAGCTGCTTGCCGGCATGCACATCGCAAAAGGCGAGTCAATTGCCGTGATGGAAGACCAGCAGTATATCGAACTCCAGCAGAACTATCTCGTGGCGAAGGTGCATCTCGTGCAGCTTGAGGCGGAATTCAACCGACAGAAAGAGTTGAATCATACTAAAGCCGGGAGCGATAAGGTGTTTCAATCAGCGCAAACTGAATACCTTTCGCAGAAAATTCTCCTCAAAGGACTCGAAGAAAAGCTGCGGTTAATTGGCATTAATCCCGGTGAACTCAGCGAAAAAACGATGTCGAGAAGCATTACGATCGCATCTCCCATCGACGGTTTCGTCTCGCAGGTCAAGCAAAATATCGGGAAGTATGTAGCGCCGACGGATGTGCTGTTTGAGCTCGTCAATCCCGCCGATATACATCTTACACTGACTATATTTGAAAAAGACTTACATTCGTTGTCCGTTGGACAAAAGTTGATTGCTTATACCAATACCGAGCCCTCTAAAAAATTCGCCTGCGAAA
>JBPOHH010000313.1:0-7518 GCA_052035765.1 Bacteroidota bacterium | reverse complement strand
ATGTTCGGCGCACCGATGATGCGTAAGCTGGCAGATTTTCTGCGGCTCCTGCTCATGAATTCATCAAGCGTAGAGCTAACTGACCAAAATGTAATGCATTACACGCGCGAACTCTTCCTGGCGATTGGTCTGTTTATGTTCCCGCTTCTTGGTGTCATCATGGCAATCGGCTTCACGGCAGAAGTAGGACAGGTGGGATTCAAATTTGCGACGAAGAAATTCACCGAAGGGTTGAATTTTGGGGCTATCTTTAATGTTGGCAAGGGCTTGAAGCGTATGCTTTTTTCATCACGTTCCATGGTCGAGCTCCTGAAAAGTGTGTTGAAAATGGGAATTATCGGTGTGGTGATTTATCAGGTAATTGCCAAGCATTTGGATGCGCTCGTGACGCTTGGCGGACTTCCGTATCAGCAGCTTGGGAGCAGAATCGGAGCAATTGGCTATGAACTCATCTGGAAAGTCGGTCTTGCGTATGCGTTTATAGCGGCGGGCGATTGGTTTTTTCAGAAGTATAAGTTCCGTGAAGAACAAAAAATGACCAAGCAGGAAGTGAAGGAAGAGGGCAAGCAAACCGAGGGTGACGCGCAGACGAAGGCGAGAATACGGTCTATCGGGCGGCAGCGACTCAAGAAAATCATGCTGCAGCAGGTGCGGCAGGCGGATGTGGTGATTACGAATCCGACGCATTATGCAGTCGCATTGCAGTACAAGACAGGGTCGATGAGCGCGCCGATAGTAGTGGCAAAAGGGGTGGACTTTCTAGCCGCGAAAATCCGCGAAATCGCCACCCTAGCCGATGTGCCGATTGTGGAGAATCCACCGCTCGCACGTTCACTCTACGCTGCTGTCGAAGTAGATCAGGAAATACCCGAGAATCTCTTTAAAGCAGTGGCGCAGGTACTGGCATTTGTTTTCCGGGCGAAGAAAAAGTAAACTTCATAATTCAAGAAGATAGAAAGAGCAGGATTGAACTGCATGAAAGAAAATAGGTGTTGTGTTCGATGCTTCGACAAGCTCAGCATGACGAGCGCTAAAAAACACGTAACATGATAGATTGCAACAAAATAACAAATAAATTCCGTCACACTGAGCTCCGTCGAAGTGTTCATTACTTCCAATACAACAGCTTGGTGACAGATCGAAAAGCGTTTGCGCTCAACCATTGATTACTCAATAATTATCAAAGCAGCTATGGCTACTACTCCTACATTCTCAGAACGTTTCCCAATTCCTGAACCCGTCAAGCGGGTGCTGACGGTCATTTCCGGCAATCAGGATATTGCCATGGCAATTGGAGTGCTCATGATTCTCGGGCTGCTCGTGCTGCCGCTGCCTCCTGTGCTGCTTGACCTTATGCTTGCCGTTAATATCACGATATCGGTGCTGATACTCATGACGTCGCTTTATATCCGTAGCCCGCTTGATATTAGTTCCTTCCCGACTATCCTACTTATAACTACATTATTTCGTTTAGGGTTGAATATTGCAACAACCAGATTAATCCTCAGCGAAGGCGGCGCCGGTGAAATTATCAAAGCATTCGGGAATTTCGTGATTGGGGGGAATTATGTGGTGGGTATTATCATCTTCCTGATATTAATTATCATCAATTTTATCGTTATTATCAAAGGTTCGACCCGTATCGCCGAGGTCACCGCCCGCTTTACTCTCGACGCTCTCCCGGGAAAGCAAATGAGTATCGATGCGGACCTGAATGCCGGATTTATTGACGAAAAAGAAGCCCGTGAGAGACGTTCACGACTCACAAGAGAGTCGGAATTCTTCGGCGCAATGGACGGTGCGTCTAAATTTGTAAAAGGAGATGCGATTGCAGCACTTGTGATTACAGCCATCAACATCGTCGGCGGTTTCGCTATCGGTGTCGCTCAACGCGGAATGGATGTATCGCAGGCATTGTCTGTCTATACAATTCTCACGATTGGTGACGCGCTCGTGTCGCAGATTCCTGCGCTGTTGATTTCAGTCGCTGCCGGTATGGTCATTACACGTTCGGCGTCCGGCGAAAAACTTGAAGAAGAAGTCGGTACACAATTTACCATGCAGGCAAAGCCCATGGCGCTCGCCTCGGGTACTCTCGTGCTTATGTCGATTATGCCGGGATTTCCGATGATTCCTTTTCTTCTTCTCGCCGCTATCACCGGAGGTGTTGCGTATTTCAGAACCCAAGCACTCAAGCAGCAGGCAGAGTCCGTTCTGCGGGAAGAGCTTGCGACTGCAAATGCTGCGTCGCGTAAGCCGCCCGAACAGCCGGTTGAGGAATTACTGCGCATCGACCCTGTGGAAGTCGAGCTTGGAATAGGACTTATCTCGCTTGTGGATGAAACGCAAGGCGGCGATGTGTTCAAGCGTATTACCAATATTCGTCGGCAGATTGCTACCGAACTCGGTATGATTCTCCCGCCGGTGCGCGTGCGTGATAATCTCGAACTCGATGCGGATGAATATGTTGTGAAAGTGCGCGGTAATGAAACTGCCCGTAATCGGCTCTATCCCGGTATGCTGCTTGCCATGAATCCGGGCATGGCTGATGGTGATGTATCAGGAGTAAAAGTCACCGAACCGGTCTTTGGGTTACCGGCAACGTGGATCAATTCTTCCGAACGTGAAAATGCCGAGATTATGGGGTTCACGGTGGTCGAAGCGGCTACGGTGCTTGCGACACACCTCACCGAAATTCTCCGCAGAAGCGCCGATAAGTTACTGACACGTCAAGATATTAAGCAATTAACTGAAGGACTCAAGAAAGACTATCCCGCGCTCGTCGATGAGCTTACGCCCGAAGCGCTTCCGGTGGGCATTATCCAAAAAGTGCTGCAAAATCTCCTGCGTGAGTCGATTCCAATACGCGATCTTCCGCTCATACTCGAAGCATTGCTCGAATATGTGAAAGTGACGAAGAATGTCGATGTGCTCACCGAGTATGTCCGCCACAGCTTGAGCGAAACAATCCGTAAATTATTCCAGGATCAGAACGGCGTGATTCATGCGATAAGCTTGGAGCCGCAATTAGAACAAATCATGACCAACGCACTGCAAAGCGGCAGCCAGGCAATAGCAAGTCAGACGCTCGGACTAGCTCCGGACGTCCTCCGCAACGTTCAGCGGAACTTATCCGGCGCCATCGACGACATCACGCTTTCAGGTTACTCGCCGGTTGTGATATGTTCGGCACAAATACGCCCCTATTTCTACCGTATGATACGCACCACCTTCCCAATGGTAAGTGTGATTAGTTTCACAGAATTACCGTCGGATACCGAAATTGATATTATGGCAAGCGTGAGGATATAATTCAACTGAACGATGTGATTTACGGTAGAATTGCATACAAAAACAGCCCTCGATGGTATATCGAGGGCTGTGTTATACTTTTGAAATTATCGAGCGAAGTAGACAGCATGAAGTACGCTGTATTATTTAGAGTCGTGAACACCCTTAAAACGAAACTCCATTTTCAACGCTGAATTCTACTGTTCGAGTTTGCGCATCACCCGGCGGTTGTGAATTCAAGCCGCTCACCGTAAGTTTTCCATCGGTCGTAAATCTGAGAACACCATTTTTCTTGCTAAGATATACTCTTCCGCTTTGTGCTGTTAATTCATAAACAGCATTCGGGTTGGCATCATTTCCAAGTATTTGGAGAGTAAACATCGCAGAATCCGGACTGTTGCTGTTTGATTTTGATAAATAAATAGATGTGTAAGCTCCCTCAGATAAACTACTTGCTATGGTCGAGGATGAAAGAGCAACAAGATGTAAATTAACATGCGTTTCGGTTTGCCCGCCAAATGGAAAGTTTTTTGAAAGTCTAAAATCTCCTGTAAACAATGAAGCTTTTGGGGCATCACCGCTTACAGAATTCGAAACACCGTCAATTTTATAATAATAGGTTGCAGGAGGAGTAAAACTATTATTCGCAGGAGTGGTTGTGTTGGTCGAACATGCAGTCATGGCGATAACACAAAGAAAGAGTACGTAGCTGAATTTTGTCATAGCGTGTAATTCTCATATATAGTTTCCTACTCGTTTGGCTTTTCGGTAACGCCCCGTTTTTCGAATGGTATCCGGTCTCCATTGTTGTCGTACAATTCACCGACAGAGAGGGGGGCCATTGTGGGGTGATAACCCTACGGGATCGGGCGTGCTGTTAAAAAGGTAAAATATCGTTTCGTATCATCACAATATACACTAATTAACACAGAGTAAGCAGTAGATGAAATTTTTCCGTGAGATCAACTGTCCGGGCGGGAAATCTCCTTGATAGTTACTACGCGGTATAATTCGAAATCAAAGCCGTCACGCAGGAAAACTCATCCATCCGACCAACCATCTCACCGAATAATCTGCTGCTTGGCTATCAAAAACTTATCAAATTCATCTTCATTGCCTTGGTATATCAGGTGGAGGAGATCGTAATTAATTGTTTCGGGTTCTTTGGAGCTGAGGACGTATTTTTTGAGCCGCTTTTTCTGGTCAAGCGTCAGGATGGTGCGTGTATTGAGGTGATGTGCCTGCACGTAGGAAGCGATGAATTTGTTTTTGGGAGTCAGCTCGCGGATTGCGTCCTGATGCGTACTCGGGTGTTCGGCGCATTGCACGATCCATTCGATCGTTTGGTAGAATTGAGTATCAGGATTTGCAATTGTTTGGATAGCATGGAGTTCAGCTATTTTGAGCTTGAGGTATTTGATATCCTCGGGCGATAGTGTTTTCGCGCCACTCGCTCCGCCATAGGTCTGATAACTGCCGTTGACCTTGGAAATAAAGGCAATAACAAGGGTAGCATCATGGTATTTTTCAATGGTAGGGCTGTCGATACCACGATAGAAGGGAAGGGTGATGGTATCTTCGGGAATTGCTCCCTTGAGACGTTCGAGGACTACCATCGCGGCGACATCCGTGTATGGCGCGTTGAGTGCTGAAACAGAAAAAGTAGAATAAACATGTCCTACGATACAATACTCACTTTGGGTGATTAAGGTGCGGAGCGGGAGAGGGGCAGTTGGGGCAGCGGTGGCGTTGACGAAGAGTCCAACGGTAAGTACAACGGTCAGTAGGAATTGAATCATGGTCAAAATATATACAATGAATCTGGTAGATTTTGATGTTTGAAATAATCAATCTTCACTACACCTTCCCTCACCCGCCTGCCTCCGCGCTCCACAGTAATTTCTTTCTCAGCAGCTCAAAATACGTCGTATCTTTATGTTTGATGAGCTTTACACCGTATGCTGAGCGCTTGAGAGAAACGCTTTCGCCGGGCGTGAGTTCTTTTTGGATGAGACCGTCGGCGACGAGGAGCGCATTACTACCCGAGGAGGTAAGCTTGAGCGTAATTTCCAGACTGTCCGGAATAATCAGCGGGCGGAGTGTCAGGCTGTGGGGAGCGATGGGTGTAATGCAGAATACTTCAGCCGAAGGTGCGATAATCGGACCTCCGTTGGAGAGCGAGTAAGCGGTCGAGCCGGTCGGTGTGGTGAGAATGAGTCCGTCCGCAGAGTAATCGGCGATTAAATGTCCGTCGACGGATGCACGGATCGTGATCATTTTGGAGGAATTGTACTTTTCGATCACGAATTCATTGAACGCGTAAATCGTTTCATCCTTGTAGGTTGTTTCGATAATCGCTCTATCGACAATCCGATAATCTCCGTTGATGAGCGAAAGAAGGGAATCTTCTAATTCCGTCACGGAGAATTCAGCTAAAAACCCCAATTTGCCGACATTTATTCCCATGAGAGGAATATCGCCGCGGATGATTTTCTGGGCAGCCGAGAGCATCGTACCGTCCCCGCCAAAACACACCACCACATCGGCAAATTTCTCAAATTCATCGACCGGAACGATTTCTACGGCTGTTGTAATTGATTCTGGAAGAAATACAGCGAGGCGATTGGATATTATACACCGTACGTCCTGTGTTTGCAGAAAAAGAAGTGCCTGTGATGACCAATACAATGCTTGTTCTTTGTCGGTGTTGGCATAAATCGCAATCGTATTCATTACGCTGTAGGGTTAGATGGTGGTGCGCTTGTGATGGCATCCGACTCAGCGACATAATTGAGTTTCAGATCCTGAAGTGCATATTGTATCAAGCGCTGTTCCTGGTCGGTGAGGTTGCCACGTGTTTTTTCTTCGAGCACGCTTATCAAATCAATGATAAAGCTTGCGTGGTCGAGGTTTTTTTCAATCGTATCGGAGGCAGGATGCTTGATCTTGCCTAAGGCAACGAAGCCTTCCATTTGGAACATCTGGATAATACCGGAGAAATCGATTTTCATGCTAAACCTTTTAAACAATGGGTAATAATTAACGTAGTTATTGTTGCTGACTTGGATGCTTGCCCTGTAAAAACATTTCCGCCTCAAGCACATCGTCCGGGCTGCCGAGGAAGACCGGGGCTCGCTCATGAATACTCGTAGGATTCAGGTCAAGGATACGTTGCGATCCATTGGTCGAACGCCCTCCTGCCTGTTCGATGAGCATTGAGAGGGGATTTAATTCATACATAAGTCTTAATTTGCCATTGGGATACGCGCTATCTGCCGGATACATGAAGATGCCGCCGTAATAGAGCGTACGGTGTACATCAGCGACGGCTGTTCCGATATATCGCAACGAGTAGGGCGGCTTGCCCGGGACGTCTTTTTTGAGGTAATCGACGTAGTGTTGAAGGTTTTTGTCCCATTTGTGGTAATTGCCTTCGTTGATACTATAGTAAGTACCTTTGCGGGGGATTTTTACTTTTTCATTGGTGAGCAGGAATTCACCGATCGTCTGGTCGAACGTAAAGACATCCACGCCGTGACCGCTGGTATAGACCAAATTTGTCGAACTGCCGTAGCTCGCATATCCTGCTGCTACTTGCTTGTATCCGGGCTGGAGGACGTCGTCCAAAGTACCGTCGGTGGTTTCGTTGGGCTCAAGGCGGCGATAGATGGAGAAGATGGTGCCGATGGTGACGTTGACGTCGATATTTGACGAACCGTCCAGGGGGTCGAAGACGAGCACATATTTTCCTTTGTGATAATGATCCGGTATATGAATCAGGCCTTGCGACTCTTCGGATGCCATGACGCAGAGGTGACCGCCGTGATCCATAGCGCGGAAGATGATTTCGTTGGCATAATCATCGAGCTTTTTGACTTGCTCACCGTGCACATTCTGTGTGTCGGTCATGCCGAGCACGTCGTTGAGTCCGGCGCGGCGTACATCGCGTGCAATCATACGGATAGCGAGTGTCAGGTCACGGAGGAGGCGGGAGAATTCGCCGGTTGCCTCGGGATGAAGGTCTTCTTCTTCGGCAAAATGGCGCTCGATGGTCACAAGCTTGGAGGTACTAAAAATTGGCATGGAAGCGTTTGGAAAGGTCACGTAAATCAATCGCCGTGGCGACTATTATCTGTTAATTTTTGGCAAAATAGCACAGAAAATTGATTTTAGAAAGGGAAAAGTAGGTTTGGCAGCATTTACGGAGGGAATTGAGAGTATTTCAAA
>JBPOHH010000899.1:0-2250 GCA_052035765.1 Bacteroidota bacterium | reverse complement strand
AGACAATTGGATTATTGGCCGCAATGGGAAGCTCCTGAAACAGTAGAGGGTAGTACCGAGGCGACTTCTAAGGCGAGTAGTCACAACCATCATTAACATTGAATACGAACAATCCATATAGCGCAGTACACAAATTTAGTCTTCTGTTGGCTGCGTGTACGCTGATTCTCCTTACGCTTGGCGGACTTGTCCACAGTACGGGCTCCGGACTTTCGGTGCCTGATTGGCCGACGACATACGGACAGAATATGTTTACGTATCCGGTGAGTGAATGGACAGGCGGTATAAAGTACGAGCATGGACATCGACTTTTCGCTTCGTTTGTTGGTTTTTTGATGATTGTTGAGTTGGTATGGCTGTGGAGAATTGAACGGAAGACGGGCGGTAAGTTTTTGCGATCAACGGCGGTGATAGCTCTTTTGGCTGTTTGTCTGCAAGGTGTACTCGGTGGATTGACGGTGCTCTTTCAATTACCGACGGCGATTTCAGCATCGCATGGACTATTGGCGCAGATGTTTTTGATACTGACGGTAGTACTTTGGATGGGTACTTCGAATTCTTGGCAGAATTTCAACCAAAAGAAGTCCGGTATCGGTCAGTCAAAACGTACGTTATTTGCTCTCACTTTTGGGTTTACGTTTGTACAGATATTTTTGGGAGCGCTTACCCGGCATACGTACAGTGGACTTGCAATTCCTGATTTTCCACTCGCGTACGGGCAGATTGTCCCTGATTTTTCGCAGTATAATTATCAGGTTGTGATACATTATCTGCATAGGGTAGGGGCAGTGATTCTGACAGTTCTTTCGATTACTCAGCTTGTGGTGATAGTTCGCGGCGGTGATGAATTCGCCCGGCTTCGGATGCCGATGATACTGGCAGTAGTGTTGATTGCAGTACAGATAACTCTCGGTGGACTCATTATTTTGACAGTACGGGATGTAGTGCCGAATACCTTGCATGTGACAGTAGGTTCTTTACTTTTGATTTGTCATGCCGTTACCTGGATTAGTTCCTTGAAATTTTATTCTACTCATCGAAGTAGTTACCAACCGATAAACGTTGAAAATCCAAGTTTGGATAAGATGTACTAAGACTTGATGAACAAAATAATCGCTTATTACAATCTGACCAAGCCCGGAATTACACGAATGGTAATTCTGACGACGACGGTCGGCTATTATCTGGCAATTCCGATTGCGACACTTGAGTATTTTGGTGCTATCGAGCATCTGATGCGGCTGATGATGACGGTGATTGGTTCGACGTTGATTTGTGGCGGGAGTTGCGTCCTCAACAATTACATCGAGCGAGATATCGACAAGCTGATGAAGCGCACGATGAATAGAGCGATGGCGACCGGTGAAGTATCTGCTCGAAGCGGACTGATATACGGAATATTTCTTTCGGTGGTAGGTGGAGTAATTCTCTGGAATATCAATCCATTAACATTTGTTTTGGCGATTGCAACATGGGTGTCGTACGTAGTGATATACACGCCGCTCAAAAGGGTAAGTAAAATATCCCTTTTTATAGGGGCGATACCGGGTGCACTTCCGATGCTTGGTGGATGGACGGCTTATAAGAATTCGATTGATACACCGGCTTTGATGCTTTTTGCGATTATGTTTATCTGGCAATTGCCGCATTTTCTGTCGCTTTCGTGGATGTACAAGAAAGATTATGAGCGTGGCGGCTTCGCAATGACAGCCGTCAGTGATGAAACAGGGAAGAAGATTAGCACGGAAACGCTTTTGTATTGTCTGATTTTGTTACCGGTTTCGTTGGGATTGTGGCAGTCGGGAGTAGTCGGTGGGATTTATGCAATCGGGTCGTTGATATTAAGTACGGTTTTTATATTCTTCGCCGCAAAGTTCCGACGCAATCCTACTCATGAAAATGCACGAGCGACGTTGCTTGCATCGTATTTTTTCTTGACGACACTGATGATTCTCATGTTTTTTGATAAGGTGTAGTTTATTTACATAACAGTGATAATTTTATAGATTTACTAAGGTTACTATATGTCTGCTGGACTTTCATTGGCTCACGAACCCAATTCCGGGGTGCCGCACGGAAAACTCGCGATGTGGATATTTCTTGCATCGGAAATTATGTTCTTTAGCGGTTTCTTCGGCGCCTTTATCGTACTCCGCAATTCCAATTTGGAGATGTTTTCGCACTCTGCAGCCGAGCTCAATCCATACTTGGCTTTGCTCAATACATTTGTGCTTATCGGCAGCTCATTAA
>JBPOHH010000318.1:0-5007 GCA_052035765.1 Bacteroidota bacterium | reverse complement strand
GCGCGCGTCGCATCAAGCATGATTTTAATACCGTGCTTTTGGCAGAGCGCGTGGACTTCGCGCATATTTTGCATCGAAATCGGTTGACCGCCTGCCATATTCACTGTGGCGGCGACGCTCACGTACGGAATTTTATCTGCGCCTACGCGAGTGATAAGATCATCGAGCTTTTGGATATCGACATTCCCTTTGAACGGGTCGAGATTATCGGGGTCATGCGCCTCATTGACAATGATATCGACGAATGTTCCACCGGCGAGTTCTTGGTGAAGGCGAGTAGTGGTGAAGTACATATTCCCCGGCACATAATCGCCCGGCTTGATACAGATGCGGGAAAGGAGGTGTTCGGCTCCGCGCCCTTGATGTGTAGGGATAATATGCTTATATCCATAATACTTATGGATATTTGCTTCGAGATTGTAGAAGTTCTGCGAACCGGAATACGATTCGTCTCCCATCATCATTCCCGCCCATTGATAATCGCTCATTGCGCTTGTTCCGCTGTCGGTGAGGAGGTCGATATAGACGTCTTCGGAGTGGAGGAGGAAGGTATTGTATCCGGCATCTTGCATCGCTTTTGTGCGCTGCTCTTGTGTGGTCATTTTGAGGCGTTCAACCATTTTAATTTTGTATGGTTCAGCCCAGCTACGGCGTTCGGGTCGTGTGTGTGTCATAGTCCTGTCCTTTGTAATGTAATGTAATATTAACCACATACAGCTCTACTGCATGGGTACGATCTATAGATTTAATGTTGTAAAGAGTCAAATACGAGCGCAAGTCTGCCGGTGAGTTTCTTACGGTCGTACTTTTCGATGATATCCTTCGATGCTCCGATGAGCTCATTGCGAAGAAATTTACCAAATAAATATTCGATTGCCGATTCAATTTCGCTCACACTATCCGGTGTGCAGCAGGTGCCGTTTGCCTCGGTAATAATATCGTGCATCGTACCTTCAGGGACGCAACCGAGAATTTTTTTACCGGTGCCGATGTATTCAAATATTTTCCCGGGAGTGCTTTCATCGTCCTGCATCATGAGCCACAGTACATCAGAGTCGAGGAGAAATTCGACGCAGTCACGATGATTGAGATAGCCGTGGACGACCACCGAATTTTCGAGTCCGAGTCGTGTGATTATTGCAAGATGTTCCTCACGAAATGCACCTAAAAAATGAGCTTCCACTTTACCGCGAAGCGATTCCCGTTGTTGAAAAAACTGTTGTAATGCGAGTAAAAAATACTCAGGCGTGCGGTTTTCGTAGAATAATCCGGAATAGGTGATGCGCATGATACCGTCGTGCCGGGGATTAGCTGTGCCGCTCATATCCTCCGGGTCGAAACCCTGCGGTATGGTCATCACTTTCCTTGATGTCAGAAATTGATACCGCCCAAGGAGCTTTTGCCGGATGTTGTCGGAGGCGGTTATGATTATGTTTGATGCTTGTAAGACTTTGGTTTCTAAGTGAATATGTAGCTTTTTGTGGAAGATGGTCGAGAATGTCTTAAACGGATAATCGACCCACAAATCGCGATAATCCACGACGAGCGGTATGTTGAAGCGTTTCTTGAGTTCAATGCCGATGAGCAGTGCCGTCTGCGGCGGTGCCGTAGCAAAAACAACGTCAAATTTTTCTTTGGTAAGGAGTTCGCTCGCAGCCCGAACTGCCGCTCTTTTCCACCCGATTTTACTATCGGGAATAAAGAAGAAATCGCTGATTTTGCTCAGGAATTTGCGGAATTTTTCTTTGGGAAGGGCAATGATGCCTTTATTTTTGACAAGGGAATTGACATCTCTGGAAGTGGTGCGGATGACTCTGATTCGCGGACTGATTTCCTTGAGTAGTGTTTCGTCCTTGGCGTAATAGCCGGTCTCGCCGACGGTGATGACGGTAGGGTGCCAACCAAATAAGTGGAGATATTTTACGAATTTAAGCGTACGCTGTACACCGCTCAAGCCAAGAGGAGGGAAATAATATGCGATGACAAGTACTTTTTTCATAACACACATTCAAGAGAATTGAAGTGCAAATTACGGAATTTTGCCGGATTCGGGCGGTAATAGCATGCGATTGCTCTCTAGAGTCGGTGTGGGTAAGTCAGAATTGAGATGACGATAATCCTGTTAGATTACCTGACAATCACTTGCTTTGCTGTTCTGACTTCGCCATCGACCAAGAGCTGCAGCATATACATTCCGCTTGGAATGGTGAGTTTCGTGACGTCAATTTTCTCGACATACTTGCCGTATTTCCTGATTTCATTAGTAATTATACTTGACACAACTGTGCCCTGCATATCATAGATTTTGAGATCGACAGTCGCCTGTGCGCGAAGCTTGAAGGATACATAGACATAGTCAACACCCGGATTCGGGAAGTTTTCGAAGGTTAAAGTCTCAGGCGCTCCCGGAAGTGGAACTGACGTCGTAATATAGTCACTATGCCGCCGAAGATCAGTCCAAATACTCATGGCGCCGAGATGCAGGCGTGTCCAGATTGGTCGGATGATGCCATTATGCACGGTGATACCGGTATAGTCTCCGAAAAATACATCAGGATTGGGCACAAAAGCAGTCTGACTGACTTTTCTGTTGATCCATGTCGTACCGCCGTCCATGGAGATAGCGAGATACACTTCAGTCGTATTTCCGGTAGAATTCCGGCGGTCGTAGAAAAGGCAATAGAGATACCCGTTTGTTTGGTCAATTGTCATACTGGTAAAGAATTGATGTCGATGGGAGGTATCGTCATTTACTTTAATTGGCGCTGACCATGTGTCGCCGCCGTCGGTCGATTTGATAACCCAAATATCGGTATTATCGCTGCCATTCCGCTGGTCTGACAAATTGACGTAGATCGTTCCACGGTATGGACTTTGGCTCAGATCGCACACCGTAAAAGGCAGCCCGTTGGCACGTTGAATTCCGGGAATATCGTAATACCATCCGCTTGGGAATGGGTCAATTACTTTTTCTTTCGGCAGCCAGGTTTTTCCCTGGTCGATGGATTTATTGAAGGTGAGTCCGAGAGGGCCAGCCCAGCTAACGTATATTTCTCCGTTCGGTCCACAGGCGGGAGATGCTCCTTCGACGGTATTATCATCGTCGAGGCAGTCACCGGCGACGGTGTTTATGCGTTGGGCGGGTGACCATGTCAAGCCGGCGTCGGTGGACTTGGAGAAGAGAATTGTGCTACTGTCTCCGGGTGCTTTGGAAGCATATTTATCGAATTGTGTCCAGGTGAGATAGATAGTATTGTTCGTTCGGTCAATGATACAACTCTCTTTATCCTGAGCTTTTGCGCCATTGAGTCCGGTGAAGGTGCCATTATTCCATGCATCTCCGTTATCACCGGTTTTTTGGCAGACGATGCGGTCGATCCACTTGCCATTGGCAGGATTGGAGAGGTGAAAGAAATAGAAACTGCCCGCCGTGTCAACGGCGATTATAGGATCGCCCCATACTCCATAGCTTGACGTTAGCCGGTTGGACGTCCAGGTGCGTCCGGTATCGGTACTCACGTGATAATTATCGATATTCGATCCGGCGATGAGTACATTCGGATGCTTGGGGTCGATACAGATGGAAGGTTCGTGCGGGAAATCCAGATTGCTGATCATGATATTCTGCGCATACAGCGGCATACTTGACAGTAAAAAAGCAAGAAGTAGTATATTTTTCATAGAAATACTATGGGATAGAGAAAAAACTCGGCTAAGAGTGAGAAGGGAATTTTCAACGAAACTACGCATATTCGCTGCAATGAGCAAGAGCAAGTTTCAGATTGAGCAATACACCAATCTTCTTGAGTGTACAATGCGAAATGTCCGAAAAGCCGGCGCAGCAGGTATGATTGATGATGAGTTCAGCAAAATGAATAAAATCGTGCTAAAACGTTGGTACGATTGGCATGCGTATAACAAACGACAGCCCTGTTTTTTGGGAAAAACAGGGCTGTCGAAGTTCGCTGAAACAAGCTTGAGAGGAGAGAATTCTCCTTCACTCCATAATTACTGTCCGCATATTCTCATAATGAATCCCACATACACGAAGGCAGGAATATTATCAGACTGACCGGTTCCGACACCACTTGAATTGTCCGTATTACCGCTAACAGAAGTAATCGTCACGGCAGTGCTGCTCAAGCTGCCGGAAACACCGTGCCCGTGACCGTTATCGGTGATATTGACTGTGGAGTTGGATGATAAGGTATTGGTACCATTTGTGGTAACGTCATTACCTGCATCAAGCGTCGCAGATGCAGTTATGCCGGTTGTAGAATTATCCGTACTACCGGTTATGCTTCCATTATCAACACTACCGGTTGCAGTGAGTGTTGAAATAGCGTGCGAGTGATCATCAACTGTGTGGGTGTGATTATCCTGACCACCGGTAATACCCAAACTACCTGAATTCGTAGTGCCGCGTACAAAGCGGTCATTGAGATCCGGAGTACCATTTTGACCATCGCATAAAGCCCAGCCGGCGGGAACATTATTGATATCGCCAGTCCACATAATTATACCTCCGCATGGGATACTTGGAGCAGTCCATGAGAGATTGCCTGCTCCATCGGTCGTGAGTCGGTCACCGTCGTTACCATCAGCAGGAGGGAGAGTATAAGTCACACTTGTGGTAACGACATCGGGAGCTTTAAAGCCCACGAAATTTGTTGTGCCGTCAAACGTACCGGGTGTACTATTGAGTCCAAAAAAGCGCAGAGACCGCGGACTGTTATTATCATTACTTGCAAGCCAGAGATCGGTATTGCCGAGGACGGCGGTACCATTATCGGCTACTTCCATATCGTTCGTACCATTACTATTGTTGTTATATCCGATGCTACCGATACCCGAGAGTGTGAGTCCGCGTCCGCCAACAATAGTAGAATAATCACCGCTTGCTGTGTTGATAATACCACCGCTTACGGTGGCACGCTCACCACTTGCGACATTAAAAAATCCACCGCTAACGGTTGATTGCACGCCACTTGCAACGTTTTGCTCGCC
>JBPOHH010000505.1:0-1590 GCA_052035765.1 Bacteroidota bacterium | reverse complement strand
CCGCTTCGAGTAAATTCCCTGTTCCCTTGGCTGCGTCCGTAATTGCGACAAGTGCTGCCTGCACGGCCGCTGTATCTCGCGTAGCACGAATAGTTTTCAGGCGTTCGACTTGCGAGAGCCGCACTGCCGTATTATCAATATCAAGCACATCAATCTCTTCTTCGGTCGCGGGTTTGTATTTATTCACTCCGACTATCACTTCCTGTCCCTGATCAATCGCTGCCTGACGCCGCGCCGCCGATTCTTCGATTTTCATCTTCGGAATCTGCGCTTGAATTGCTTTCGTCATACCTCCGAAGTTCTCAATTTGTTCCATAATCACCCGCGCTTCTTTGACTAAGGAATGCGTGAGCGACTCGATATAATACGAACCTCCCAGCGGGTCAGCAACCTTAGTAACATGTGTTTCTTCGGCAATAATAAGCTGTGTATTGCGGGCAATGCGGGCAGAAAAATCGGTGGGAAGTCCGAGCGCTTCATCAAACGAATTCGTATGGAGCGACTGCGTACCGCCAAGCACGGCCGCCATCGCTTCAATCGTCGTGCGGATGACATTATTATACGGGTCCTGCGCCGCAAGTGACCATCCGGACGTCTGACAATGCGTTCGCAAGGCAAGCGAAATTTGTTTTTTTGGGTTGAATTGTTGAATTAATTCCGCCCATAATATCCTCCCTGCGCGAAGTTTTGCAATTTCCATGAAAAAATTCATCCCGATTCCCCAAAAGAAGGATAGTCGCGGCGCAAAATCGTCGATGTTGAGTCCTTTGGAAAGTGCAGCGCGTACATATTCGAGTCCGTCTAGGATGGTAAAAGCGAGTTCTTGCGCGGCATTCCCTCCTGCTTCATGAATGTGATATCCGCTGATACTCACCGAGTTGAACTTCGGCATAGATTTGCTCGTAAATTCAATAATATCAGCCACTATCCGCATCGATGGCGCCGGTGGATAAATGTACGTATTGCGCACCATGAATTCTTTGAGAATATCATTTTGGATTGTGCCGGAGAGTTTGTCGGCGCTCACGCCTTGTTCTTCACCGGCGACGATAAACATCGCTAAGATGGGAATCACGGCGCCATTCATCGTCATCGAGACAGACATTTCATCGAGAGGAATTTGATCGAAGAGAATCTTCATATCCTCCACCGAATCAATCGCAACGCCGGCTTTCCCGACATCGCCGACGACACGTTCATGATCGGAGTCGTAGCCGCGATGCGTCGCAAGGTCGAAGGCGACGGAGAGTCCTTTTTGTCCGCCTGCGAGATTACGGCGATAGAAAGCGTTCGACGCCTCGGCTGTTGAGAAACCCGCATATTGGCGAATCGTCCACGGACGATGCGTGTACATGGTCGAGTAGGGTCCGCGTGTGAAGGGATAAAGTCCCGGGAAGGTCTCCTGATATTCAATTTTATCAAGGTCTTCAGCGCTGTAAAGCGGATAAATCGGAATACCTTCTGGAGAGTCCCAGGTAAGGGAATCGACGGATTTGGTTTTGAGGTCTTTCGTTGCCTGAGCAAGCCATTCGGAACGTGTTGTCATGATAGAGTAAGAGGTTAGTATCGAGGATTCATATCTAATACCTG
>JBPOHH010000377.1:0-5372 GCA_052035765.1 Bacteroidota bacterium | reverse complement strand
GGTCGTTCCCGCCGAAATGATAGACATTCCCAAAACCGATTTCTTTCGACAATTGTGTTGCCATTGCAATCCCTTTTTCAGAATTCCCGGCGGTAAACATGTCGATGCCTTTGCCGTGATAGACAGGATTGAGCATATTTTCAAAACCCGTTGTATTAAAACATTTTACGACATCTTCTGTATTGCAGTTGGCGAGAATCGCATCGGCGGTATTGGTAAATCCTTCGGGCTTGACAAACACCGCATTCATCGTATCGATGATAATTTTCCCGGAAACATCGCCGAGATTTTTGGCCGTTTCCGCAGCATATTGCGCCGGCACTGAAATGATAATGACGTCAGCACCGGCCACAGCATCGCCGATGGAGTGTGCGGTAATATTCCCGGAGTACGCGAGCAGTTCTTTGCCCTTAAATTCCGTCGTATTCCGCACACCTAAAGTAATTCTGTGATGCTCAGACAAGCGTTTGGCTAATGCGCCGCCGACATTTCCTGTTCCGATAATTGCTATATTCATGGTAATTCTCAATAATTGTTTTGAAAGTATGAATTGTACTATAATTTCCCCGTCCGGTCGGTCGCTCAACCAACTATACCCACGTATTGATGAAATATCTGCTTCGAAAAACTGCTCAACAAGTTTATCCGGCAAAGAGTAGATGACACGAAACAGTGTTTTGCCTTGAAACTTTATGTCCTTTGTGTCCTTTACGTCCTTTGTGTCCTTCACCCACTCCAAGCTCAGCACTCCCGCCCGGTAAATTCTATAAATCAACCAACGAAAATTCGACAGCACTTCTTCTCTTACTTCGATTTTCGAATAAACCCAAAGTACACACACACCGCACACAACACAAGATGCGCCGCGCCCCTTGCGTAGCCAAGTTCAGCACTCTGCACGTAGTCTGTCCCGACTATCGGCACCGATACGTTTGCAAACGCCAGATACACCTGCACGCCGCCGCTAACCAAGAATGCACCGGCAAGAAATTTCCGGAAATCGACATGTTTGATGGCAAAATAAATCGTTGGGAAGATGATTGCAAGAAGAAGGAGTAGAATGATGACCATAATTACTTTTGTTTTGCCCACGTACGCCAATCTTGTGCTATGCTATCCCAATTAAATATATCGTAGTTGGGCCGCCCTGTGGAGGTTAAAGGGAAAAAATTATGTTCGAGTCCGATATACGCTTTAAACGTAAAATTTTTCTTGTGTTGACGTATCATTTCGCAACGTAGATAATCATTGAATGGAGCGCTCCAGTCTTTGGTACCATAACAAATCAACACCGGGATGGTCAATTTTTCCAGATACCGCAATGGCGGAATCGAGAAGTCATAGGTAGCTTTGTGCGTGTCGCCATTTGTGTCATCCATCGATTGACGAAATTCGACGACCTGATGCCAATAGTCAAATTCACGTTCAGCAAAACGTGTGCTGTCTGTGTCGGTTTCTCGTGCTCTGTTTTGTTCAATGATCGTCATAATTCTTCCCAACGGATTACCGCCTGCGTAAATTAAACGACTTACTTTCCTGCTCACGAGAGCCAACTTTGCCGCTACGGTGCTACCTTCGGAATGTCCTGCTACAATAAGCTGAGAATTATCCACATACGGCAACTTTTGCAGGTAATCAATGACCTTCACATTCCGATCTACATAATAATCAAGAAGGTTACGTTTCGTGTATTCGTGCGGGGGCTTGCCTGTTTTGGGGTCATTATAGGTAAAATTTGGTCCCAGCGTACCGGCATCTACGACCACCGGTATTGAGGGTTTACTAATAATTACAAGATGATATTCGAGTTCAAGACTGTCGGTCGAAAATGGAAAAACACCATACAGAGTAGTACCATCTTTCTTCAAAAGCGGCTGTGGTAAACTGCCCTGACAAAAAAGAAATATAGGTTTGCGGTGCTGCTCTTCGCCTTTTTTGGATTTGAGAATAATATCAACCGTATCGCCTCGATACATCATCTGTAGATGACGGAATCCAAAGTCTTTGGGAGTGTTTTTTTGAGCCACCGCATGATGTGCCACCATCAGATGCCCCATAATTAAGAGAATACTAGTAAGAAAGTGCTTCATATCAATATTAATGTAGAACTTATAGAATAAAATAGAGTTGGGTTACAACATTCCCATCGTTCAACAATGCTGGGGAGTTGGAATTGTTTCGTGCATACGGCGCAGCCAAGTTCACCGCTCACTTCCCCCCATCACTTCCCCTTCGGCTTTTCAAGCTGAAGCTCGGTAAATACCTTATCCAGCATCGTCATATCGTATTTATTCTCTTTGAAAAAAGTATAATCTCCGCGGAGTAGCTCTATCCAGCTTAATCCCGGGCGAACGCTGTCGTTGAGGTGCGCTTTGTATATATCGAACGCTTTGGTGTATTCATTGGTGAAGAGATACATGTGGGCTGAATTGATGTGCATATTCAGATCTTCGGGATAGAGCTCGACCGCCCGCCGGTAATACCGGAGCGCTTCTTTGAATTGTTTGGTCTCGATGAAATACCACCCAATTTCACCGAAAGTTTGATTTGGCAAGGTCACAGTATCCGGATTCATTACTTTCGTTGCTTTCGGGAAATCCTTGCCATTGACGTTGCGGCTATATCCTACAATATTCCCTTTTATGTCCTTCATGAATTCTTTCAGCGCAGGGAATTCCTCATTAAAAAAGCTTGTCTGTGACGTAAAATACATTTTCGCATGCGTACCGTTTGTATAGAAATGATAGTCGCTGTCACTCTTCCCGACAGCTGACCACGAATCATCATAAAGGTATATACCAAAGTAACTTTGTATTGTCATCTCATCGACGGTAATACTTTTTTTGCGTTGAGGTTCACGATAGAAATTCTTCCAATGATATGCTTTTGCAACACTATTAATCACTTCTGAGAGAATTCTCCCATTTTCGGAATTTACAAAAATTGCCACCCCGTCGCCACCTTCGAGACTGCCATAAAATTGCCCGCAGAACCCATCATTTCCCGCACCGTGTTGGAAATATTTCGTTCCGTTCATATCATCAATAAATGTACCCATAGCTGCATTCTCATTATTATACGGCGTGAGATGCAGCTTTATCATATCGGCGTTCAGCACGGTCGATGCCTTGCCCTGATAAGCGTTTTGCATTGCAATAATATACCGGCATAAATCACTCGGTGTCATCCACAATCCGGCGGCTGCCTGCTCGGGATAGACATGGAATTTACCGGCAATCGGCGTTCCGTCCTGATTGTACGCCGATGCACATTCACTCCATCGCGCTTTAGCCGGTGGCTGCGCGTAAGTACTACTCGTCATACCGATGGGCTTGAGAACGTTTTCATACATCCACTCTTCATACGGCTGCTTGACAATATCGGTGAGAATCATTTGAGAAATCGAAGTGCCTCCGCCGGAATACTGAAATTTCAGCCCCGGCTCAAACATACTGCGCACCGCCGGAGTCACCGCCGGCGCTTTACCGTCGAGCACTTCGATGAGCGTCGGCGTGGGACCGTTGATTTCATGCCCGGGAAAACCGTGCGTCGATAAGCCCGCCGAGTGACTAAGTAGCTGCGCAATGGTAATCACTTTCCCTTTGGAGAGCGAATCATACGGGAATTTCCATGACTGCAAATAGGAATTAATATCGGTATAAAGATCCAGCTTTTTATCCTGCGCGAGCTTCAAGATACCAAGCGCATTTAATGACTTCGAGATCGAGCCGGGTTCGAATAGTGTCTCCGGTGTAACCGGTCTTTTTTCAGCAACATCAGCCCAACCGTATCCTTTTGCCCAGACTATTTTGTGGTTGTGAATGACGGCAATACTCAGCCCGTGCACATTATACTTTTTCATACGTTCGGTGATGGTACTCGGACGTTCATCATTGATCAGCAGACTGCCGGAGATGGAATTCTCTACTTCTTTGATTTTCTTGAGTGTTTCGGGTGAGTACGCCGTTTGGGTACTGCCGGTTGAGTGTGCGACAAGCAGGGCGAGAATGAGTATTGAGATTTTAAGAGTACGGCAAGTATGCATAGAGGATGGAATTAATTGTGGATACGTACGATGTATTGTATGAGCATTCAAGTATGCGGGTAGTTAGTTTCTCCGTTGAGAGTGCCTGTTTTGTTTGGGTTACGTGATGGAAGCAAGGTAACTTTATGGTCGTGCTGTATTTTTAGGACTAACCATAACCGCCTTTTTATGCAGCACGTTGCAGCATCTATCTTGTTTTCATCAGGATGCAGGTAGAATTTTTAATCTTATCGTATTGTTATCGTCGTTACGACAAATTTTTCTGTTTTCTTGGTTGGATCTTTTACAATCACTTTTACCGTTTTATCAACTCTTTGTGGCCAGGTGGTGGTATAATTAAATGCAATCACTGTCTTTTTCTGTATATCAAATTCAATGTCGTTGAATTCCATTTCTTTACGATCAGTTGAGCTATCTTTCTGTGCAAATTTGGAGAACATTTTTTTCATCATGGCACTCATCATTTTTCTAAAACCGTCCAGGTCATATATCTCTACCATGTTGATATCACAGGTCTTACGGAGAGGATTATCATTTGAAATGTATGCCAGTGTAGTCATCAACATTGAATCAGAAGGTTGAAACGGGTTCTCACATTCTTCAACGATTCTCACTGTGTCGTTTGCGCTGAAATTTTTCCCAAATGGAAAGAACATATACCCAATTTCGGTGTTAAAATATGATTCAATACTCACCTTATTACTGAATGCAACTTTGATTGGGGTAAAAGCGAGATTAACAAAAGGACTCATATCGGGGGCTTTCTTATGTATCAAGGTCGTCATTTGGCGCATGCTTTCGAGCATAAACTTACTTGCTGCTTTCCAATTGAGGAGCTCAGTCTTTCCGCTGAGCTTGTCAACCTGACATTGAAGTTCAATTTTTTCAAATCGCTTCAGTTTTTCTCCAAGCTTATCAAATAAGATCATTGCTGAACGTAATGCTACATTCTCAAATCTGACGGCAAGAATATAATTGTCTCGATTTTCTTTCACAACGGTGATTTCATATTCGAGATACTGTGTTGTGTCTTCGACAAGCTTATCGGCCTTATATTCAGTTTCGTGTTGCTCTGCTACTACGATTTTCTTTTCACCTACCTTCCACTTTGGTGTAAATTGAGGTGCTGTGAACTGTCCGAACGCACTAAATGGTATAGTGAGTAAAACAATGAACGGGATCCATTTTCGCATTGTGTTTTTGAAGTAAAAGTTAATATGTGTTGTCCGGTAAATTTTAAAATTAAAAGAACCTACGCGTTTAGTAAATATCTCGCTGCATCTTCTCTGTTTTCATGGATATGTCGGTACTCTCATCTATTCAAAAC